>CALXJH010000062.1 GCA_944388555.1 uncultured Clostridia bacterium | reverse complement strand
AAAATATACACAAATCAACAAGGAACTTGGAAAAGAGCAGTATGTGGTACCTTATATGATGTCCAGTCATCCGGGGTCTGAGCTCAAAGATGCGATTGAACTTGCGGAATACTTGCGGGATATTCATTATACACCCGAACAGGTGCAGGATTTTTATCCAACGCCGGGAACAATGTCTACCTGTATGTTTTATACAGGCTTAGATCCAAGAACAATGGAGAAAGTGTATGTACCTAAAAGTTACGAGGAAAAGAAAATGCAGCGGGCGCTTTTACAGTATCGGCGTTCCGAAAATTATGAAATTGTAAAAAAGGCGCTTCTGAAAGCGGGAAGAAGCGATTTAATCGGATTTGATAAACATTGTTTAATACCATTCAGACCTATAAAAGGAGGAAACAAAAATGACAGCAAAAATACTAGACGGGAAAATGGTGTCAGCAAGAATAAAGAACGAACTGGCAGAGGAAGTAAAACAGTTAAAGGAAAAAGGCGTGCAGCCGGGACTGGCGGTCATCATCGTCGGAAATGATCCTGCATCCCGTGTGTACGTAAACAATAAGAAAAAAGCTTGTGCAGAGGTAGGTATCTATTCGGAAGAATATGCATTGCCTGAGGAAACAACGCAGCAGGAACTTTTGGATTTAGTGGAAAAACTGAATAAAGACAATCGGATCAGTGGTATTTTAGTGCAGCTTCCGCTGCCAAAGCATATTGAAGAAAAAACAGTTTTGTATGCAATTGATCCCAAAAAAGATGTCGATGCTTTCCACCCGGTGAATGTAGGCAGAATTATGATCGGGGATTTTGATTTTGTACCTTGTACACCGGCAGGCGTAATGGAGCTTATAAAAGAATCCGGCATTGAGGTTTCGGGTAAAAATTGTGTGGTTATCGGTCGAAGCAATATTGTAGGCAAGCCGCAGGCAATGCTTTTGCTGCATCAGAACGGTACAGTTACAGTTTGTCACTCCAAAACGCAGAATCTTTCAGAAATTACGAAAAAAGCGGACATTTTGGTTGCGGCAGTGGGCAAAGCAAAAATGGTTACCGCGGACATGGTTAAGCCTGGCGCGGTTGTAATTGACGTGGGTATGAACCGCGATGAAAACGGCAAACTATGCGGCGATGTGAAATTTGATGAAGCAAGTGAAATTGCCGGCGCTATTACGCCTGTTCCGGGTGGCGTGGGACCTATGACCATTGCTATGCTGATGCGCAATACGGTAAAAGCGGCACTTATCTCATAAAAGAAGGTATTTTTAGCCGAAAAAACGGTTGATTTACAATAAAAAGAATATAAGGAGTGTATGCAAAATGGTACCAAAACCATTAAAAAGAGTGCAGGCGTTTGAAGAGTTAGGATTTGGCATGTTTGTGCATTGGGGGTTATATTCTCAGCTGCAGCAAGGGGAATGGACCATGCATATTCATAAAATCCCCAAAAATGAGTACATGAAGCTTTTTGATACTTTTACAGCAGAAGATTTTAATGCGGACGAACTGGTTTTAACAGCTAAAAATGCAGGCATGAAATATATTGTGCTCACAACCCGCCATCATGAAGGGTTTTCGCTTTATGATACATGCGGACTCAATACATACGATGCGCCCCACAGCCCGGCAAAGCGGGATTTGGTGCGCGAATTTGTAGACGCTTGCAATAAGCACGGCATCATTCCCTTCTTCTATCATACAACGCTGGATTGGTGGAAAGAAGAATTTCAAACGGATTTTGATGCTTATTTAGAATATTTGCGTCAATCAGTAGAAATTCTCTGTAAAAATTATGGGAAAATAGGCGGATTCTGGTTTGACGGAAATTGGAGCAAACCCGGAGCAGACTGGAAAGAAAATGAATTATATGCAACCATACGTAAATATCAGCCCGATGCGATTATTGTGAATAATACAGGAATCCATGACAGAGGTGCATTGGGCGCGGAGGAAATTGATTCGGTAACTTTTGAGCAGGGAAGGCCTGTTCCGATGAACCGCGAAGGCATGAAAAAGTATCTTGCGGCAGAAATGTGCGAAACCATCAATGATCATTGGGGTGTCGGGAAAATTGACTTGCATAATAAATCGACTTCCGAATTGATTGAAACGCTATGCGCATGTCGTAAGGTGGGCGCGAATTACCTGCTGAATATCGGACTTTCTGCACAAGGTGCCATTTTACCCCTGCAAAAATACACATTAGAATGTTTGGGAGAGTGGGTTAAGATTTATGACTGCGCTATCCGTAAACCAAAGCCATGTCCCATTCTTTCAAATGGAAAAGATTTCGCTTTACGAGACGGAAATAAAATTTATTTCTTTATACACAATTTGGGAATTGGCGGCAACACAGATGTTACCGTAAATGAAAGCCAGTTTCAATCTGCAGCTCGTTCATTTGGCGGGATAAAAGAAACCATTCAGTCTATTAAATGGTTAGATAATGGTGAAAATCTGCATTTTGTACAGATGCCGGAGGATGAAATGCTTTTATTCCATGCGACCAGTTTTCCTTACGGACAGAATTTGGTGGTTCGTGTAGCAGAAGCTGAATGTAAATAAAATTTCCTGATAAGTGCAATGCGGAAAGGCTTTATTGTTGCGGGTGCAATAAAAAGGAGGGGATCGAATGAAAAAGCAGCTTTGTTTGCTGATAGTCTTTTTACTTCTTTTTACCAGCTTTCATGTGGCGGCAGCAGATGCTGGTACCATTTGTATTTTGCCGGAGGATTTTAAAGAAAGTTTAGGTACGTTTACCGTTATAACAGACCCGCCAGGCAGTGGAAATGCTTTTCGAAATGTTGCGCTGCGCGGTGTAACAAACGAGCAAACAGACAACACGATTCCGGCACAGGTCAATGTTTCCATCAAAGAGCAGGGAGACTATTCTGTTTGGGTGCACACCAGGGATTATGATACCAATCCGGGCAGGCGTTTTTTTAAGATGGCAATTGATAAAAAAACTCTGACCGAAAATACTCAATTAGGAGCGCACAAACAAAATGGCTGGAAATGGGAAAAAGCAGGTACGTTGTCGCTCGAAGCGGGGGTTCATACGGTTAAAGTGTATGACGCTTCCGCATTTTATGCGCGGCTGGACATGATCATACTGACAAAGGATACACAGCTGCAGCTGCCCGAGACCAGCGCGCAAATGCAGGAAATGATGGATACAAATCGTATGCAGCCGACCGGGGTGCTGCCGGAAGTTCCGCTCATTTATAATCCAAATCAGGTGTTCCGCGATTCATTTTTTTACACCGCATTTGGGGCAGATACCTTTAATGAAACAGGAACATGGCAGCTTGTGCGCAATCAGTGGTCGTATAATGGCGAAACACCTTCTAAAGACATGTGCTTTGTAGGCAGATCCGATTCTAACCCGCAGAATGCGCAAAATGCAAAAATCACTTTTGCTGTGCCGAAAGACGGTATTTACTATGTGTGGATACGCAGCCGGGACTTTGCGGAAGACCAGGGAAGACGGCTTTTTGAAGTTTCGGTCGATGGGGTGAATCTGGAAGGCGTTTACGGTGATCACGGCGTAGATGGATGGGCATGGGAGCGCAAACAGACGCAGAAGCTAACCAAAGGATATCACACGTTAGAGCTGAAGGATTCGTATTCTTATTATGCACGATGTGATTATTTTTTGATAACGGATGATGTTGAATTTGTGCCGCTCAATACCAAAACAGCGCTGTATAAGTTGTTAGGTGAAGCGGAGTTCTCTCCTGAAAATGTAGTGCCGGATTTGCCTTGCCCGGTTGCGTATGAGCCGATTGCAGGCAACACAGAGGTTTATCCGCAGCGACCTTCTACGGAGTATGCCGTTTTATTTAATCAGAAGTATATCGGATGCGCTTGTCAGATGCGCGGCAAAGAAGGGTTGGTTTCCGCTGAATCGGTTTTAACCGCACTCGGGTACACGCTTGTACATAAAACAGAAACGGAAATGGAATTTGTCCGTGGCGATGAAACCCTTAAATTTATAGTGGGAGATTGTTTTGCCTATAGAGAAAAACAAAAAATTGAAATGCGTCTTGCGGCAGAGCTGATACAGAACGAAATTTTTATACCGGCGTCTTTTTTGAATAAAATAGATAATGTAAAAGCACAGGTAAATGGCAAAGATATTGAAATTGTACATAGAATTTGGAAATAAATCGTTCTTAGGCACAGGCTATCTATTGAGAGAAAAGCAAATTGTATTGAAAGAGGCAGAAGATGAATCAGTATAAATATCTAATTTTTGATTTGGACGGAACTTTGACCGAACCGGAGGAGGGAATTACGAAATGTATTCAGTATGCGCTTCGGAAAATCGGAATACAGGCCGATGACCGCAAAGCGCTTTGCCGGTTTATCGGACCGCCGCTCATTCCGGCTTTCTGTGAAGCGTACGGCATTGAAGAACAGAAAAGCAGACAAGCGCTTATGTATTACCGTGAACGTTTTTTAGAAAAAGGCATGTTTGAAAACGAGGTGCACGCAGGCATACCCGAATTGCTGGAAAAACTCAAAAAAATGGATAAAAAACTTTTACTGGCAACAACTAAACCGGAGCCGCAGGCGGTTGCTATTTTAAAACATTTTAATTTGTTTTCTTATTTTGATGTAGTTGCCGGCAGCAATCTGGACGAAACAATGGTAGAAAAGCCCGATATTATTGCCTATGCGCTCCAAAATTTTGAAAATGCAGAAAAACAGGAGATATGTATGATCGGCGATCGGAAATATGATGTCGCAGGTGCAAAAGCAAATGGTATTACCTCCATTGGCGTTTTGTATGGGCATGGCAGCCGTAACGAACTGGAACACGAAGGCGCAGATTATATTGTAGAGTCGGTAAAAGCCCTGGACGCTTTTTTGACTTGCTGATACAGAAAAAGTTTTTTGGATTTATTCCAAAAAACTTTTTCTTTTTTGTCGGATATTTTTAATTTTTCCTTGCAAATAACGTGGAATTTTGATATAATATAATGAATATATAGGTTTATTAAATTAAAGGAAGATTCAAGATGGAAAAAAACAGACAAGTTTATATAGACAAACAAGAAATTTTAAAACAAAAACAGATAATGTCCGCCATTTTCGAACAAAACAAAAAGAAAAAACAGCCGCCGCTGGCTTGCGTGATTACCTATGGCTGTCAGCAGAATGAAAACGATTCTGAGCGCTTAAAAGGAATGCTGTGTGAGATGGGATATCGTTTGACAGAGGAACGAGAAAAGGCGGAGGTTATATTGTTTAACACCTGTGCGGTTCGCGAAAATGCTGAGCTGAAACTCAAAGGAAATGTAGGTGCGCTTAAATATCTGAAAGCTAAGAACCCCAATATTGTTATTGGTGTTTGCGGTTGCATGGTGCAGCAGGAAGAAATTGCAGAAGAACTTTATAAAAAATTTCGGCATATATCTTTGATTTTCGGAACGCATGCTTTGTATAAATTCCCCGAACTTTTGAAACAAGCGTTGGAAGAAACACGGGTTTTGGATGTGTTTGAAACAGAAGGCTCTATTGCAGAAGACTTGCCTGTAAAAAGAGATGACCACTGTAAAGCCTGGGTAACGGTTATGTACGGCT
>CALXJH010000061.1 GCA_944388555.1 uncultured Clostridia bacterium | reverse complement strand
ATAATTTGCCTTTTGATCGGATGTGTTTATTGAAACGGTGTTGTAACAAGCCGATTGACGGCTTATGCTTATGTGATAATATAATTGCATTATTTATTTGAAGAGCAGTGTGGTTTTTATCTTACTTACACCGTTATTTAATGAAGTTTGAATGCGCGTACTGCTGTTGTTTATTCTTATACTATTTTGCAAACATTTTTATATTACGTTTTGGAGAATGGAAAATGAAACACAATTTAGAGAATCTTTATAAATACCGCTATCTTTTATGGGATTTAGTTCTAAGGGATTTAAAGGTAAAATATCGTCGCTCAATACTTGGATTTGCCTGGAGTATTTTAAACCCGCTTCTAATGATGCTGGTTATTACAGCCGTTTTTCAGAATTTGTTTCAAACAAGTATTGAGAATTTTCCAATCTATTATCTGACTGGATATTTGTTTTTTTCTTTTGTAACAGAGTCTACGAATATGGCAATGAACTCAATTGTATGGTCTTCGGCTTTAATTAAAAAAGTATATATGCCCAAATATATTTTTCCCCTGGAAAAATGCTTGTTTGGATTTGTCAATATGCTATTTTCTTTTATAGCAACCATTATGATGATGCTGGTACTTCGAGTTCCTTTTACGCCGAGTTTTTTTGCTTTCCCTATACCTATGCTTTATTTGTTTGTGTTTGCGCTTGGTTTGAGTTATTTTCTTGCAGCGGCAAATGTATTTTTTAGAGATATAGCGCATCTGTACGGCGTCTTTACTACAGCATGGATGTATCTTACACCTATTTTTTACCCAATGGACATGCTCCCGAATTTTATGGTGCAAATTTTAAAATTAAATCCTTTGTATCATTTTATTCTGTATTTCCGTGCTCTGGTTATGCAGAATCATATACCGGATTTACATTCTAATTTGGTTTGTATGGGATTTTCATTGATCATGTTTTTGTTTGGTGTATGGTTTTTCAAACGCAAACAAGACAGGTTTATTCTGTATATTTAATTTATAGTGAAGGGCAGTGAATTTTTTGATACAAACAGTAATTGCTGCAGAAAATGTCAGTATGAAATTTAATATGTCAAAAGAGCAAATAGACAGTATAAAGGAATACTTTGTGAAACTGATAAAGGGGAAGTTACTGTATTCTGAGTTTACTGCACTTTCCGATGTTTCTTTTTCAGTGCAGAAGGGGGAAGTGTTCGGTATTGTAGGACTTAATGGTTCTGGAAAAAGTACGATCTTAAAAATTATTTCGGGCATTTTAAAACCAACCACCGGAAAAATAACAGTACGCGGCACCATTTCACCCCTCATTGAACTTGGCGCTGGCTTTGATCCGGATCTAACTGCGCGTGAGAACATATTTTTAAATGGTTATGTTTTGGGGTATACCAAAAAATATATTGAACAGCATTTTGATGAAATTGTAGCATTTTCTGAACTTGCCGAGTTTTTGGATGTGCCTATTAAGAATTTTTCTTCGGGTATGGTGGCAAGATTAGGGTTTTCAATTGCTACTATTGTAAAACCCGAAATCTTAATTGTAGATGAAATTTTGGCTGTGGGAGATTACTTGTTTCAGGAAAAATGCGAAAAAAGAATTTGTGATATGATGCAGGGCGGAACAACTGTTATTATTGTTTCTCATTCCATCGAGCAGATAGAGCGGCTTTGCAATCGTGTGATGTGGTTAGAGCAAGGCAAAGTTAAAATGATTGGCGCTACGGCATCTGTTTGTACACAATACAAAAACCAATAAAAGAAAAAGAAGGGGAAAATATGATAAAGAAAATAGACGAGTCTGTGTTACTTTCTGTAATCGTCCCTGTTTATAACACAGAGAAATATTTTGATAAATGTATACAAAGCATTTTAGAAAGTTCTTATAAAAATATAGAAATTATTGTCGTCAATGATGGATCAAAAGGAGATATAGATACACGTATACAGTCGTATCTTTCCCAATACAGCAACGTCAAATATATCAGACATGAGAAAAACAAAGGTTTGTTTCATGCTAAGATAACAGGCGTTGAAGCATGTAAAGGAGATTATATTGGCTTTGTCGATAGTGATGATACTGTTGGTATTGATTTTTATCGTTTACTTGTACAGGATGCTGTGCACAAACAGGCAGACATTGTTTGCGGCAGAACGGTTATGGACTATGGCGAAATGAGAAATGTTTATAATTTAACGCTTTTTGAAAAGGATTTAAGGACGAATAAAGAAATCCTAAATAACTATTTCGGACAGGCGGGAAGCAATTTCTTTCATCATATAACTTGCAATAAAATTTATGCACGTGCACTTTGGGAAAAAGCGTTGCCGGACTTAAAACGTCAGACAAAGCATTTGGTAATGACAGAAGATTTTTCTTTTTCTTCTGTATTGCATTATTATGCGACCCATGAGCTATATACAAAACATGACTGCTATTTTTATTTCAAGCATGAAGAGGCAAGCACAAATCTTCAAACAAGCACCAAAGCACAGATTTTAAAGCGGTTGGAAGATATAAGGACTTCCTTTGATTTTGTACGTTCATTTTTAGAATCGAAAAATATTTATGCAACCTATATGAAACCTTTTTTAGATTGGAAAAAAGCAATTTTAAGGTCTTATTTTTCGAATGAAGTACAGATTTATAAATACTGTCCCGAAGAGCTCATTCGTTCTCTGCTCCGTGGTGAAATTGAAAAGAACGAGCTTTTAAAGATGACAAATGCTGAGAGCTTTTTTTATTCTGCTGTTACGCCGTGGGATGACAGCTTAGAACAGCTAAAAAGAAAAATTGTGTTAGTAAAACCGAAAGTTATCAGCTTTGATATCTTTGATACACTTATTTTAAGACCTTTCGAAAAGCCTAGCGATCTTTTCGTATTATTAAATAAAACCTTTGAATCTATTTACAGTCGAAAGGGATTTGTGAATTTTAATGAATTGCGGGAATCGGCTGAACGGATTGCCAGAAGAAAAATTCTGGCGAATTATCCATTGCGCGGCGATATCTACTTTTCCGAGATTTATGACTGCTTACATACTGATTTTAATATACCTGAAGATGTTTGCAGTCAGATGATGCGAAAAGAAATAGAATTAGAATATCAGTTTTGCTATAAACGAAAGACCGCTTTTGAAATTTATGAGCTTGCAACCTTTATGGATATAGACATCATCTGTATTTCAGATATGTATTTAAGTCAAGATCATATACGCAAGATATTGAAAAAAAATGAATATACAAACATAAAAAAAATATATGTATCGTGTGACTGGCAGGCCGGAAAATATAGTGGAAATTTGTTTGACATGGTACGAAATGATTTACATATAACTAAGTCGGATAAGATTTTGCACATTGGAGATAATTATCAATCAGATTATATACAGCCATTAAATAAAGGATTCGACGCATTTTATTTTCCTAAAACAATAGATGCAATGAATACGAAGACAAGCGGTATTTTACGCAATTTATTTTATGAACCGGTCGGTGGGGCGCAGAATATTGCATATGGGCAGTTTTTCCTTGGTATGCGCTGTATCAAAGCGTTGATTGCAAATAAGTATTTTGATAATCCTTTTGTTTCTTTTTATGCAGATGCAGACTATAACTGCGACCCTTATCTTTTGGGGTATGCAGCGCTTGGTCCTGCCATGCTTGGTGTTGTGAAATGGATGCTGAAAGATTCTGTGGAATGCGGATATGAAAAAATTCAGTTTTTTGCAAGGGATGGTTATCTGCCTAAATTAGTGTATGATAGATTGATGCAGTTCTATCATAACGCACCACTGTCCGGCTATTTCCATATTTCTAGAAAATCGATTATGCCAATTCTTTTACAAGATAAATTAGATATTTATTATCTGCATCATTCACTTAATATTTATACACATTCACCACGCGACATTATTCAGATGCTTTTTAAATTTGAGGATATTTCTGCAATTGAAAATATTTTAAAGCAGAAATTCGTAACATTGGATAAATATTTTAATGATTTTGATGAGTACGCGGCTTTTTGTAGTATTGCTGAGCAATTTGTTTTTCCGCATTACCTGCCAAAAGAAACCAGCCATAACGTAGTAAGTTTGTTCAAAACAAATTTCCCGGATAAAACAGCTTGCTTTGATATAGGTTACAGCGCGCGACCGCAGGCACTTATTTCCAAAATGGTCGGGCACCCTGTGGATGCTTATTTCATGCATATCAATGCAGATGAAGCACTGCAGCATACAAGGCGAAATGGTTTTAAAATCCATACTTTTTATGCGTATACGCCTTCTATCATTGGTGCCTTACGCGAACATTTGTTTTCCTCAACTGCACCGTCCTGTATAGGTTACACTGAAAACGGAGAACCGATCTTCGAAGAATCGAAAAAATGTTATACTGATTCGTTTGTGGTAGAGCAAGTCCATAAAGGGTGTATTTCATTTGTAGATGACTACATAGAAATGTTTGCATCTTTTTGGGATGAAGTGGATGTACGTACCCAGGATTTAACATTTCTTTTAGATTATTTTCTTAACTCTCCAAAACAATTTGATATGCAATTGTTTGCAGGATCTTATTTTGAGGATGAAACAGGCATAGGCGACGATATAAATATAAAAGAATTCTGGGAACAGGATTTGTTTGCCAAACGCGTGCAATTGAGCGGTCAGCGTAATGTATTTAGTTCCAATATCACGGAGCATTTGCAATGGCTCACTTTTCATAGAAATATATTTGTTAAGTTTATAACCTTTGCGATTTTTGACCGAAAGACGTTAAAAGAGTTGGCAAAATGTAAGTTAAAAGATCGACCGGTATTGCTGCAGATTTCTGCCGCCGGATACAAAGGGTTGCGAACTGTTAAAAATATCTTTGTTGGTAAAAAGCGGTAGATGCAAAACAGATTCCTTGTATAAGGAATCTGTTTTGTAAAGTTTTATTTCAAAACGGCCATAGGACAATAGCGACTTGTACTGCTTTTCGCATGAAAGATTGTTTCCAGAAATGATAGTGTATGAGTAAGTTAAGCTGTTTGCTTTTTGATAAGTAAGGCATATTTGAAAATGATAGAATTGGCTGTAGTATTTGTGGCGGAAGAATATTCTTAAAAGTTTCCGCAAAACATGCTGCCTGCCTGAAGGAAACGTCTAATGCCGCTGTAATGTTTTTTTTGATTTTTCTCGAAAAGCGGAAACTCTTCCAGAAACTTTTTGCCCCAACTGCATTATTTCCGTGTTGGCGGTAGAGCATGGTGGGAGCGTTTACAACACCAACGCTGCCGAATGCGCATGCAATCATGGCAAGCCACCAGTCGTGCATAATTATATCATGATGGTTTGTGTCTTTTGCAAGGTCTAAAAGCGCTTTATTGATCATTACAGTGCATCCGGTGACCGTATTTTGTGCGATTGCTTTGTTCAGGCATAATTTATGACGTCTTTCAAAGTGCTGCATTCT
>CALXJH010000060.1 GCA_944388555.1 uncultured Clostridia bacterium | reverse complement strand
AAAAGGTACAAAAGAACAGAAAATTGCAGACTTTTATCAAAGCGTTGCCGATATGGATTCAAGAAACAAAGAAGGCATAGAGCCTATTAAGCCATATCTTGAACTGATAGACAACGCACAAAATATTAATGATTTGATTAAAGTACAAAGCACTGTTTCAAAAGATTTATACATTGCACAGTTTATGGGATTTGGTCTGACCGTTGATTTAAAGGACAGTAACAGCTATATGCTTGTTTTCTCCGTATCTTCTCCGACACTCCCGAAGGATACGTACCTAAACGGAACCCAGCAGCAGATAAATGCTTATTTAGAATATATTAAGACATTATATAT
Organism: uncultured Clostridia bacterium; assembly: GCA_944388555.1. GTDB lineage: Bacteria > Bacillota > Clostridia > RGIG6154 > RGIG6154 > RGIG6154. The sequence continues at coordinate 3,918 of CALXJH010000060.1, read as the reverse complement.
TCTTGGCGGTGAAACCGAAGAGAGTGCCGAAAAAAAGGCAAATCAGTATTTTGAAATGGAAAAGCTTCTGGCACAGTCAATGCTTGATACTGCTGATTCCAATAATGTAGATAAAGTATATAACATCTATACAATGGATGAAATAAAAGCAATGTTCCCACAGGTTGATATAGATACGGTTTTTGCTGATTCAGGTCTTAAATCAGAAGATGATATCATTATCGGGGATACCGGACTTACAAAAGCATATGCAGAGTATTTCAATGATGATAATATTGACACTTTAAAAGCTGCCGCAGAGTTGACAATTTTAAAAGGCTGGGGTGGTGCGTTTAACCAGGAGTTTATAGATGCATCAGATAAATTCAATCAGGACTTTATGGGTGTATCGGGAAGCTACACACCGGAGGAACGCGCTCTTCTTACGGTACAGAATACTATGCCTGACTATATCGGAGAGCTTTATGCTGAAAAGTATTTTACCGAAGAGGCAAAGCAGGATGTTGAAAAAATGGTAAAAGATATTATTGCAGTTTACAGAAAGCGCATACAAAACCTTACCTGGATGAGCGATGCAACAAAGGAGAAAGCGCTTAAAAAGCTTGATACCATGAAAATAAAAATCGGTTATCCCGATAAGTGGGAAACGGCTATAGATAACGCAGAAATAAAATCTACAACAGACGGAGGTAGTTATTTTACAAATATGCTTGCCATACTTGCAGCACAAAAAGAAGAAGCTTTGGAGCTACAGGGTACGGCTGTTGATAAAACGCAGTGGATGATGTATCCGTTTACCGTAAATGCCTGTTACAGCGCAACGCAGAATGATATTACTTTCCCCGCTGCAATTTTGCAGGCGCCAATGTATGATGTTAATGCGTCATATGAACAAAACTTAGGCGGTATCGGATATATCATTGCCCATGAGATTACACACGCATTTGATAATAACGGTGCAAAATTTGACGAAAACGGAAACGCTGCCGACTGGTGGACTGAAGAAGATTACGCGGCATTTAACGCACTTTGCGAAGATATGATTGCATTTTATGACGGTGAAGAAGGCATACCCGGAATACCAATGAACGGCACACTGACCTTAAGTGAAAATGTTGCCGATAACGGAGCTGTTGCATGCATTACCGAAATAGTTGCAGGACTTGAAAATCCTGATTTTGAGACGCTTTACAAGAGTATGGCAAACTGCTGGGCATCAGTAGCAAACCGTGCATATTATCAGTATGCGGCGCAGGCAGATGTGCACAGTGCAGATAAATTAAGAGTAAACAGAGTTTTGGTAAATTGTGATGAATTTTTTGATACATTTGACATTGGGGAAACAGACGGAATGTGGGTTGCTCCGGAAGACAGAGTTAAGATTTGGTAAGTGATATACAGTAAAAAATATTCCTGCCATTATGGCGGGAATATTTTTTTGTATTTTAATATAATTAAATTAACTTTTAGTATTGACTTTAATAATATTTATGTTATAATAAATATTATTAAATATAAAATAAAAGGAGGTTTAAAATAAATGAACATTAATGACATTCCTGAATGGATTCTCGCTTTAGAATCGGAAGACTTGGCTTTCCTAAAAAACTTTGTTTTAAAATCGGGCTCATTAAAAGAAATTTCTAAGCTGTATGAAGTGTCTTATCCAACAGTCCGGCTTAGATTGGATAAGCTTATTCAAAAAATTGAACTGAATGATCGAAAAGAGGAAGAGCCATTTTCAAAATTCATTAAAGGGTTAGCGGTTGACTCACGAATTGATTTAGAAACAGCAAAAATTATTATTGATAAATATAAACAGGAAAAGGAGAAGTAATCATGATGGAGTTAGTTGTTGGATTTGCTGTTGCTGCTATACTTTTAATTTTAGAATATATTTTGTGTACAAAATTAAAAAGTCCTCTTTGGGGCGGAATTATTCCCGTCTTAATTCTTGTAGGAACGATTTGTCTTTTTGTCAGTGGCAGAATTCCTCTGGAAACAAGATATTTATTCCCGTTTGTTGTTCTTAACACATTATTTTTTGGAGATTGGGGAACAGGCAGAGATAAATACAGGAAAATCAAACAAGCAGAAATGGAGCGAATGAAAGCTAAAGATTTTCAATAAATAGTAAAGCCATCGGAGGCAGTCATTAGCTAAGATGAACGGCACATGCGTGTTGCCGTTGATAACTCCGTCTTGCTTTTCTGGTAGACAGTTGACTATTTTAAGATATGAGTATAAGTAAAAACGTTCAAGTAAAATGCAAGCAAAAATATATAAATAAGGAGGATAATTTATGCATACAGTCATTACTTTTATTATTGCTATTATAGTAATTGTGTTCCATTATTGGGCATGCCGCAGACGCCCTAAATATTGGTATGTGGGAGGTATCATTCCGGTTTTATGGTTTGGATTGAATACTATTTTATTTTTAAATGGAAAAATTCACTTTCATGAGGACTGGAAAATGCTTGTTTTTCCAACCGCTATTATTTTATTAATGTGGATAGAAGGTTATCAGGCATCAAAGAAAAAAGAAATTGAAAAAATGAAGGCAAAGGATATTTAATTTTTATTTTATAGAAAGGAATTTATATTGATATGAGAACACTATTAGTATTGATAATAACCCTTATTATCCTGGCAGTGCAGTTTCATTTCGGTTTACGCAAAAAAAAGCTGTTTGGATCTATGATGCCTATTATTATGACGATGTTATTTGTATACTTAAGCGTAAGCGAAAAGACAACTACATATATCTTAACTGGAGTTACATCTATTGCCGCTATAATTATTGTGTGGACTATAGGATATATTAAATCATCAAAATACGAGAAGGATGTGATTGAACATATGAAATCAAAGGATCTTTAAAATTCAGTCTTAAGTTTTTTAACATCACCCGCACAATAACTGTGCGGGTGATGTTAAAACTTTATATTCCTTTTTTATATAACCAATATGAATAAATCGTTGGTATGAAACATGCAATCAGAGCTAAGGCAAACATAACCCCTGATACATATCCGCCGAAGAAAGATGCAACAATCATGCATAAACCGGATATCACAAACATTTTTCCTCCAAACCGATGTGTTCTGTCCCAATTTTCTTCACTGTTTAAAGTCCATGGAAGTTTTATTCCCATTGTGTAATTTTGTCTGCATTTCGGAAGATAATTTCCCATTAAGACGAACAGGATGCCTATTAAAACAGGTATAAATCTTGTTAAATTGATGGAGCTGTCAAGTGCAAATGATATGGTCACACATTGTATGAACACACTTAGTATAGGTATAACCCATCTTGTGATTGATTTAAGCCTGCCGTCCATTCCTCGTTTTTTTGGATCAACCTCAAGCAGACCTGCACAAAGAATAAACAGTCCTACCATAACAGCAGGGATTCCGAACAATGCAAATTCACGGCTGCTGTAATCATCCGGATGAAAATTAAAATCAAAATGCGTTGCCACCTGATCAGGCATTTTGTTGTAAAATACTGCGCCGATTATAAACGGTATCAGGCACACAACAAGCTGTATTATAAAACTTCTGTTTTTAAATAAATTTTTCATATAAATCACTCCGTTCCCTTGTGTTGTAATTCATTTTAATACCTAAAATTTATTCTGATTTCTTTCCGTCTTTAAATTGTGTGAACCACATCATGACATCTTCAAAGACAGATGTATTAAGCTTATAGAAAATATAATTTTTTTCTTTTTCTTCTGTTATCAACCCGGCTTTTTTTAATATGGACAAATGATATGATACGGTAGCGTTTGTCATGTCAAAGCATGAGGCTATCTCTCCGGCTGACTTTTTGCCATTTCGGAGCATGAGCAATATTTCACGCCTCACATCATCTGACAAAGCTTTAAACGTTTCTTGAAACCCCATAGGCATT
>CALXJH010000059.1 GCA_944388555.1 uncultured Clostridia bacterium | reverse complement strand
AAAAAACTGGCGGGACACAATAGAAAATCGTTAGGGGAATGTTACGAACAGAATACCATAAAAGGGTTGGCGCCGAAATTTGTATAGCCCGGCGTTTGCAGGTTGTACGTTTGTCCGCTCCGCTGGCTTGGTGCGCCTGTCTGCGCGTTGCCTGGCGAATACGATGGCTTTGTATAAGCCGTCTGCGCCTACAGGCGGTATGTTTGTCCGCACCACCGGGTTTGGTGCGCCCATCTGCGCGTTGCTTGGCGAACACGATGGCTTTGTATAAGCCGTCTGCGTTTGCTGGAAGGCGTTTTTTAGGTTTGCGCCCCGCGCTTTCTCAATGGGCGGGATTTGTTGTCTTTTTTTGTCTCTATTTTGTCAAAAAAAGAAAACAGAGATTTGACAAATGGGCGTTTGTGTGCTATAATATTTGTACATTGGTTTGTTTAAAATTTTATAGTAGCAGGAGGAAAAATTATGAACTACACACATGAAGTTGAAAAAATGTGTCCGGTTAAAAAAGGTCCCCATCATGGCCCTGCTCCCATTCCTGAAGAGGGAAAATGGGTGAAATCTTATCAGATTTCGGACATTTCCGGTTTATCCCACGGTGTTGGCTGGTGTGCACCCCAGCAAGGCGCCTGCAAGCTTACACTGAATGTAAAAGACGGTATTATTCAGGAAGCTTTGGTTGAAACGTTAGGCTGCTCCGGTATGACCCATTCTGCCGCTATGGCAGCTGAAATCCTGCAAGGCAAAACCTTGCTCGAAGCACTCAATACCGACCTTGTTTGCGACGCGATTAACGTTGCTATGCGCGAAATTTTCAAACAGCTCGCATACGGCCGTTCGCAGACAGCTTTCTCCGAAGGCGGTTTGCCGGTCGGCGCTTCCCTCGAAGACCTCGGCAAAGGCTTATGCTCTCAGGTGGGAACCATGTTTGCAACCAACGCAAAGGGCGTTCGTTATATGCAGATGGCAGAAGGCTATATCCTCAAAATTGCTTTGGATAAAAACGATGAAGTTATTGGTTACCAATTCGTTAAAATCGGCAAAATGCTGGAAGATATCCGTCATGGTGTAGATCCGAAAGAGGCTTATGAAAAGAATATCGGCACCTATGGCCGCTATGACGAAGCAGTAAAATATATTGATCCCAGAGAAGAATAAGAAAGGAGGCTTTATTTTATGGCACAGTTTGAAGGTAAAGAAAGAAGACAGGCAAAAATTGATGCGGAACTGAAAAATTTAGGGTTTGCGTCTTTGGAAGAATCAAGAGACCTTTGCTTGTCTAAAGGAATAGATGTGGAAAAAATCGTAAAAGGCGTACAGCCGATTGCTTTTGAAAACGCGGTTTGGGCTTATACGCTCGGCTGCGCGATTGCAATCAAAAAAGGCATTAAAAACGCGGTAGAAGCGGCTGAAGCGATTGGTATTGGCTTGCAGACATTCTGTATCCCCGGTTCGGTTGCAGAAAACAGAAAGGTTGGCTTAGGCCACGGCAATCTGGCAGCTATGCTGCTCCGCGAAGAAACCAATTGCTTCTGCTTCCTCGCAGGACATGAATCTTTTGCCGCAGCAGAAGGCGCCATCGGTATTGCGAAAACCGCAAATAAAGTGCGTAAAGAGCCTCTGCGCGTTATTTTAAACGGCCTTGGCAAAGACGCCGCTTATATCATCTCCAGAATCAACGGTTTTACCTATGTGGAAACCGATTACGATTTCTATACGTCTGAACTCAAAGTGGTTCGTGAAGTTGCATTCTCAGACGGCGAAAAAGCAAAAGTAAAATGCTATGGCGCAAACGACGTTTTAGAAGGCGTTGCCATCATGCAGAAAGAGGGCGTGGACGTTTCCATTACCGGTAACTCTACAAACCCAACCCGCTTCCAGCACTTAGTTGCCGGCACCTATAAAAAATGGGCGGGCGAAAACAATAAGAAATATTTCTCCGTTGCATCCGGCGGCGGTACCGGAAGAACCCTGCACCCGGACAATATGGCTGCAGGCCCTGCTTCTTACGGTCTTACCGACTCTATGGGCCGTATGCACGGTGACGCACAGTTTGCCGGCTCTTCTTCCGTTCCGGCACACGTTGAAATGATGGGCCTGATCGGTATGGGCAATAACCCGATGGTTGGCGCATCTGTTGCTTGTGCGGTTGCTGTACAGGAAGCGATGAACAAATAATTTTTAGGAAAGCACAAAGATATGGCGTTTTGTTCAAAACGCTGTGCTGAAAATTAAAAAATACGGTTCTGCCATTGTGCATCTGACCTTAAAAAGTGTAGAAAATGTTTGATGGCAGAAAAACGAGTGGGAACGCCGGATACTTTATGTATCCGGCGTTCTTCGTTTGGCTTCAAAACTTTTAAAAGCATATATATATATAATATAGCCCGCACATGTGCGCGCACCTTGCTTTTTGGACGCTTTGCCCTGTTTAGAGCAAAGCGTTTGTTTTTGCGTAATTTTAAAAACAGCAATTAAAAAGGCAATCAGCCCGTAGGACGGTGCGGCAGGGCGGCAAGTCTTGTCAAGGTAAGGGGATATGCAGTATGCAGGGGAGAAAGGGCGCTTATACACAAAGTGCGTGCTGGATGTAAAATAAACGCGGTTTCTGTCAACTCGGCAGGCGCAAAGGGAAATTGGACGGTTAAAAAAGAAAAAACAAAAGCATGCAAAAACGCGTACAGACGAAAAAAGACATAAAGCCGGCAGAAAAGTTTCCTTTTTACATCGCCGCCGCTTCTGAAAAATGCCGGGCGACGCAGGAAAAAACATGCGGTTTACCTGCTGTACATAAGCGGCATCTGTGGTTTTGCAAAAAAACAGGCAGGAAAGAGCAGACGGAGGAAGTTGTCTGCAAGCGCGGAAATGTGCGGGGGGGGGAGGGCAAGAGCAGAAATATGTCCGGAGAGAGGCGGAATTATGACGGAGGGTGAGTGCCTGATAGGGCAAAAATATGTGTCAGAGGCTATGTGCGGGAGTGAAAATATGACGGAGAAAGGATGTTTGCAAAAGCGAAAATACGCCAAAGAAGCTGTGTGCGTAGGCGAAAAAGGGCTTATACAATACGGTTTTGCAGCCATTTGCCGCGGTGCAGGCGGATAAAAAACAGCGTGCCGCGGATACACAGCTCGGCGCACATGGCTGCCCAAACGCCTACCAAACCAAAACGGGGCGCCAAAAGCGCGGCGGCGGTGATGCGTACCCCCCACATACTCGACAGGTGTAAAATGCCGGGAATGAGCGTGTCGCCTGCGCCCCGGAGCGCACCTGCCGCAATAATGGATACCGCATATAAAGGCTCTGCGAAAGCTTCAATGCGCAAAACGTAGGTGCCGAGCGCCTGAATTTCCGCAACCGGCGACAAAACGGAAAAAAGAAAGGGAGCGCTAAAATACATAAGAATCGCCATAACGGTCATGATGGCGGTGCCGAACCCCACGCAGATATTGGCAAACCGCCGGGCTAAGTCTTTCCGTCCTGCACCCAGTGCCTGCCCCACCATGGTCGAGGCAGCCGTACCGATGCCATAGCCCGGCATATAGCAAAAGCTTTCCGCCGTAACGCCCAGCGAATTTGCCGCAATCGATACCGTGCCAAGCGGCGCGATGATTCGGGTAGATACAATCTGCGCGCCGCACAGCGCCGAATGCTCCAGCGCGACCGGTACCGCGATTTTTGCCGCGGTAGAAAGCCGGTCTTTGGCAGGCAGCCAGCTTCCGGCGCGCTCTAACTTTAAAATCGGGGAACGCAGAGCGGTAAAGTATAAAAGCAAAAGCGCCGTCACAAGCTCGGACAGCCCGGTGCCAAGCGCCGCACCGCTTACACCCATCCCCGCAGCCGGCAGAAAAATGGCTGTGTTAAAAATCTCAAAACTGCGGCTGGGGAATATCAAAAGAAAATTAAAAAATACATCCAAAAGGCACATACAGCCGTTTAAAATGCTCGGTGTTTTCATGTCGCCGCTGCTCTGGAGCATGCCCGAACATAAAACGCGCAGCTGCATAACCGGCAGAAAGCAGGCATAAATGAAAAAGTAGGATGCGGCGTCTTTGCTTACATCCGGTTCGCCGCCCAGCCAATACGGCAGTTTTGCGCTGATAGATGCCGCAGCCGTGCCAATACAGATGCCAAAAACCAGCGCCGCTGTCAGCGACTGCTTTAAAAGCGCTTTTGCCTCTCCTGTTTTCCGCGCACCGATGAGTTGTGCTGTCTGCACCGAAAAGCCCGCCGCGCACGCCGACGCAAATCCGCCGAACAGCCACATGGTGGTGCTGACAAGTCCGATCGACGCGGACGCATTTTCTCCGAGCTGTCCCACCATTGCCGCGTCGATATACTGCATCACAATTGAGCTGATCTGCGCGAGGATGGTGGGCAGGCTTAGGCGTATGACAATATAAAGAATGTCCCGGAACGTATGGCGTCCCGATTCTGTTATTTTAAGCAAATGAGTCTGCACAGCTTGCTTCCTTTCTGTCCGCTTGGTTCTGCGCCGCATGGCGGCAGATTCCTTTTTACGGTATGTTTGTGTATTTATTATAGCCGAAAAAAACACAAATGTCTATGCTTTCAGGACAGATTTCTATATTTTTCAGCATTGCCTGCCAACGCCGGTTTGTCTTTTTTTGGCGGCCGCGCCTTCCCGCACAGCGGTTTTCCCTTTCTGCGCTTACGTTTGCCCTGTAAAAGAAGGAGTGTGGCGGTGCCTTGCTGATGGGCGTATGTGAATCAACTTTGTGCTTCCCGGCGATGCTTCCGGCAGGGCATTTTTGGCTTGCGGAAACAACCAATAAAAAAACCGCCGCGTTTTTTTCTTTTCATGCAGGTCTGTTTTGCTGTTTTTACGCGTTTTTCATTCCGCGTGCATGAATGTGTTTGTTTCTTTGCTACGGTATTTTTGCTTTTTTATGGGGTGCGGACATTGCTATCTTCCATTTTTTGCCGCGCTTTGCCTTTTTTTGGGCGGTCGCCTTCTTCCCTTTTTGCATTTATAGAGTTCATCTTTTCGTTTTTACTTTTTTGCTTTTTTACTTTTTTACATTTTTACATTTTTACATTTTTTACACGATGTAAAAATCTTTGACATAAACGCATTATTGTAGTAAAATATTTGATAACATCTGATAAGAGAGTATGTTATAATAAACACAATAACGGAACAAAAGTCCGAAAGCGGACTTTTGACTTGGATGTGTTTATTGAAACGGCGTTGTAACAAGCCGATTGCGGCTTGCAGGGATGTTATAATTAAAATAAAGCAGGGGGCAATACCTGCGATATACTGCTTTTTCGGGTGTTTTATTTTACCATTTCAGTTTGGAGATGCGTTTATTATGGGTATGTTTTCCGAAAAGTACACCAAAGAGCCTTTTTATCTAAAACCTGCCACCTTTTTTATCCAGGTTTCCAACCAGCAAAAGCGGTTTCGGCATGCGCATAAAAATCGGGTGGAGATCATTGGTATGCTGTCAGGCAGTGCGTGCTATAAGATAGACGGCAAAGAAATCCGCTTGTCTGCCGGGCAGATTTTGTGGATAGATATGCAGGTTTACCACGAATTTTTCGTGCAGCCGGGTGCCCGGCATATGGTAGTGGAGTTTGAAATCGTACAGACCAAAGGACTTATCTCTTACCGGGATCTGATTTTAACCGATCCTTATGTCGGTAAGCTGTTTGCGCAGAAACCGCTGTTTCTGCACCAGGATGCGTTTGAAGGGGAACTGCTTATTTTAAAAGAGCTCATCCAGGCGTGCTATGTCCATCAGGCGGCATACGCCGAAATGCTCCTGCATACCCTATTATGCAAAGCCGCAAAAAATTATGTCTGCAAAGATCAGACGCATATGTTCCGTTCGGCATACATGCAGAAAGCTGTTTTGTATATAGAGCAAAATTACGCGAAGGAAATATCTCTTGCCGATGCAGCCGCGTTTCTTAAACTCAATGCTTCCTATTTCAGCCGTCTGTTTAAACAGCAGATGGGTATGAATTTCACCGAATTTTTAAACCGTTTCCGTATTAACCGTGCCAAAATTGTGCTGTCTGATCCGGAGGAAACGGTTCTGGGCGTCAGCGATAAAGTGGGTTTTTCTTCCCGGCAGTATTTTACATATCTGTTTCGAAAATACGAGGGTTTATCCCCAAAACAATATAAAGAATGGATAAAAAAAGCATAAAGGAGTGTTATGTATGAAAAAATGGCTGAGCAGTGTCCTGGCAGCAGTGTTTATGGTTACCGGCATTGTGCCCGCGATGGCTGCCCAAACGCCGCTGGAGAGTTACCTTATAACCTCCGAAAGCCCCGGCTACGCAGAGGACGGCGCGTTTGCCGACAGTGGTTTGTCTGCGGTCGACAACACCCAAGGCAGATTTTGCAGCAATGCGCCCGCAAGCATTACCTATACGCCCGAACTCCAACAGACGGGTATGTATAAGGTGTATGTGTATGTGGTGAAAAACCCCAACCTGCATAATGCCAAAAACATTGAAAACGCCATCGTAACGGTTAAGCATGCCGATGGATTCGATAAACGTACGATGAACTTTGACGTGCTGGAAGGCTGGCAGGAATTGGGTACATATAAGCTGTATGCTGGTACGCGGAGCTATGTGAAAACCGCGTTTGAAGAAAACGAGAATAAAGATGGTCAGATCGGTTCATTGCGTGCCGGCGGGGCTCGCTTCGATCTGATAGAAACGATAGATGAAGTGCCGCCCCCGGAAGAGGAAGAACCGCTGTTTGGCGATGATGAGGTTTTGGACATCCCTGCCTTGCAGGAAACGGCCGACGGCATAACCGTACTGATTGACGGCGCATTGCAGGTGTATGACCAGCCGCCCGTTTTAGTAAACGACCGCACGCTTGTGCCCATGCGCGGCATTTTTGAAGCGCTCGAAGCCACTGTTTTCTGGGACGATGCGACCAGCACGGTAACGGCGGTGCGGGGTACGGATAAAATTGTGCTCACCATCGGCAATTCTACCGCTTATATCAACGATACTCCCATAACTTTAGATGTGGCGCCGCAGCTTATAAACGACCGCACCCTGGTTCCGGTACGCTTTATCAGCGAATCGCTCGGCGCGGAAGTTACCTGGAAAGAGGAAAGCCAGCAGGTATGTATTTCTACCGGCAAGGAACCCCGCGAACTGTATGTGTTCGGTTTTTCGGACTTCAAAGAACTGGGTACCTGGACTTCGGATAGCTATCAGGAGGCGTTCCTTGGCGCAAATTTGAGAGGCTTAACCGAAGAAGGCGAAGCAAAGCCCGCGATCCTGGAGTTTGTTGTGGATAAAGAAGGCGATTATGAGCTGTTTGTCCGCACCAGAGGCTTTACCACCGATCCGGAAGCCCGGTATTTTAATGTTTCGGTGAACGACGTCACCCTTTCGAAAACATTCGGCCAGCACGGCGTTGCCAACTGGCAGTGGGAAAGCGGCGGTGTTTTGCATTTAAAAGAAGGCAGAACCGTGATTAAACTGTTAGACACTTCCATGTTTTATGCGCGAGCAGACGCGGTGCTGTTAACGCCCGATCCGGCATTTAAGGATTTCCCAACCGACGACGAAACATTCTCGGCATATACAAGCGAACGGAATGGGTATGACGCGGGCGTGTATTTCCCGCAGTACGCCGCAGATACCACACAGCCGGCGGCTGAAAAAGTCAGCATTCAAAACGAACATATGACCATTGATTTCTATACCGTGCCCACCGAGCTCGGAAATATCATTCAGAAGGAAACCTATGTAAACGGCGAAAAAATCACCGGCAGGGAAAACCATTTGGGCAACCTGCTGATGTATGCAACCGAAGCCAGCGCACAAGGCGAGTCTGCCGGCGCACATTTTGCACAGGTAACCTATTCTAAAAAAGGCAGTATGACCACCACCAGAACGTCGGATGTATTTTCAATGGGAAAACCCTATTGGCTCATTCCGAACCGCGTAGAAATCCTTGCCGACAACAAAGCAGAACTTTATGCTTCCTGCGATGTGGCAGACGCTGTCGCAACCTGGGAACTCCTCCCCGGTGAGCAGGAACCGTCTATTACGTTTAAGCTTCTGCCCAAAACGGCGGGTGCTTTTACCGTACAGCTGCTGGCAGGCACCGAAAAGCCGCTGGACGACACCTCTTTTGTACTTTCTCCCATATTTGACGTAGGCAAAAAGCTGCCGAATATACCGCAGGCAGTTACCGAGCGGTATGCGTCGGTGCCGCTTTCCTGCACCACCTATCCTTTAAGCTCCGGCGAGAAGGTTACGGTCGGCGTTGCGATAGATCCGACCTTTGCGACCACCGATTGGGTAGTAGAAGAAAATGCGCGGTTCGGATTTGGCATCCGCAGTGCGGCGGGCAATGTTATGCCGGCACTGGTTGCGCCGCTGCAGGGAAGCGAGGCTTCTATCATGCAGCCGGGCGACTCTTATACCATCACCTATCGGCTCTTAGAGACAAAGCAGGATTGGTTTGACACCTTTTCACACGTGGTAACCGATCTGTACGGACTAAAAGATTACCGCCAGAATTATTTCGGCGGTCTGACCGATACCATTTTAAACGCTGCCGAACTTGCGCTGGATCCTTTGTACAGCGGCTGGGACGAAAAAATGATGCTGCATTATAATATTGAGGGGCAGTATTCCGCTTCCCAGGCAAATCCTATGGTATATCTTACCTCTTATCTGCTTTCAGAGGATGAAAATATGCTCACAGAACGAGCCATCCCAAGTATTGCGTATCTGCTCACAAGACCGGGACTGCATTTTACCCGGTCAAGCGTAAAAGGAACGGGCAACCCGGGGCTTTTGTTTGACTCGGAAACCCCCATCGGAAAGGCAACGACAAGCTTTGGTACTTCGGTGCTGGGCGGCATTTATGGTATGACGCAGGGGTATAATGATGTTTTCAGTACCTTGGCGTACGGAAACGGACCGGTTTACTATAATGCGTACGGCAGTACGCCCAAATTTACCGAATATGCCTGGGCATACCGCTTTACCGGCAATACAGAATATTTGGAAACGGCAAAGCAGGAAGCAGACGCCCTTATTGAAAAACAAATTACCAACCCCATGTCGGAACATCCTGACTTTAACAGCTTTATTGCGATTTCCTATTACCCCAACTTCCAGGCCCTTTTGGATTTATATGAAATCTGCGGCGAACAGAAATATCTGGATGCGGCGGTTGAGGCGGCACATCAGATGATGACAACGGTGTGGGTAAACCCCGTGCCGGATCAGAATATTTTCATTTCAGGCGATACCATTCGCAATCAGCACCATAATATGGGAAATATGAACGCAAACTTTTATTATGATCATGCATGGAGAATCGGATATCCGGAGAACTTGGATAAAATTGAAGATCAGGACGTGCCGTTCTGGCTGGTTTCCCGTACCGGACTTTCGATTGAACAGGCGACTACCTACCGTCAGCATAATTCCGGAAATATGATCATGGCAAACTGGGCGGCAGACTTGATGCGCCTTTACAGCTATACCGGCGATCCGCTGTTTGAAACCTATGCCAGAAATGCGGTCATCGGCCGATATACCAATTATCCGGGCTATTACTATACCCAGTACGATACCACCGCCATGCAGCCGGACTATCCGTATGAAGGCCCCGATATTACCGGTATTTACTGGCACCATATTCCGCCGTTTTTGTCTATGGTACAGGATTTCCTCTTTACCCAGGCAATCGCGTGGTCGGATAGAAAAATTGATTTTCCGTCGGTACGTCAGCAAGGCTATGCGTACTTCTCCAGCCGCGAATACGGCGGACAGCCGGGAAATGTATTTGATATGGATAACATGTGGCTGTGGCTGAAAGACGGGCTGGTTATAGAGGATAACCTCCAGATCGACTGGTTTGCCGCGCGCAAAGACGGCACAGCGGCGATTGTGCTGATGAATCAGGGCAAGAATGACGAAACCTTTGCGTTAACGCTTGGCGCCGATATGGCAGGCGGCAATTATACCGGCGCGGTTCGTTTGTATGACAGCGCGGGAAATGTTTCGGCGGCGACCATGGAAAACGGAAAAATTACGCTGACCGTACCGGGCCACAGTCTGGCGGTACTGGCGCTGGATGATCCTAAAATTCAGGCGCCTGCGTTTGCCGATGTGCATGCCGAGTCACTCGAGGGTACAACCCAGGCGATCGCGGCAGAAGGCGATTTCGGAAGCGGATACCTGCTTCAGGTTACACCTTCGATGTACCATGCGTATCTGTATACCGAATTTACCACCAAGGACGTATCCAAAGTGGTGTTTGAATATAAAATCGGCGACGGCGAGTGGCAGAGTCAGGAAGTGGCAGACTATCCGTTTGAAACCATCCTGCATGTTACAACCCCAACCGAGCCTATCACCTTCCGCGTAAAAGCCACCGACCTTTCGGGCGCACAGAAAGTATCGGCTGAAAAAACGCTGGTGCCCAAACATTAAAGAATAAATACTTGCAGCTAAATAGCCTGCAAGTAAAAAATGCCCCGCATCTACTTAAGACGCGGGGCGATTTTTTTGCCGGTTTTTCCGACTTTACTTTTGCCGGACGTACATTTTTGCAAGGAGAAGAAAGGAACGCACGTTTGAGGATTTGTTTGATGGAAAATAACGAACCGTTTTAGCGGATACATAAAATGCTTAAGTGCGTCTGTATGACTCTTTTTTGAGGGATGGAACAGACGCGCTGCAATGTTGTGCTTTGCGTCCGGGGCAAACGCAAAAATCCCCTTTTCTTTTTGGGGTGGCTGTATAACCCCCTTGGGGGTAGTTGCATAGCTCCTTTGGGTGGCTGTATAGCTCCTTTTGAGGGCAGTTGTATCGCTCGCTTTGAGCGGCTATATAGCTTCTTTTTGGGGCAGTTGTATCGCTCGCTTTGAGCGGCTATATAGCTTCTTTTTGGGGCGGCTGTATCGCTCGCTTTGGGTGGCTGCATAGCTCCTTTTGAGGGCAGTTGTATCGCTCGCTTTGGGCGGCTGTATAGCTCCTTTTTGGGGGGTGCATAGCTCCTTTGGGCGGCTGTATCGCTCGCTTTGGGCGGCTGTATAGCTCCTTTTTGAGGGCAGTTGTATCGCTCCCTTTGGGCAACTGTATAGCTCCTTTTTGGGGGGGTGCATAGCTCCTTTGGGCGGCTGTATAACCCCCTTGGGGGGGCGGCTCTGCCGGGGCGGCTCTGCCGGGGCGGCGCTGCCGGGGCGGCTCTGCCGTACCTTTGTACGCCGCAGGGAACCACTGTAAGAAATCTAACGCCTGTTTTAAAAGTCTGCGGGTTGCTGCATAAATCTGCCAAAAAGCGCAAAGGACAGCCAAATGGACTGTCCTTTGTTTTCTGTATAAAAATCTGATTTATGCTTTCTTTTGCAGCGCACGGATGATAAATAATGTGCCAAGCAGCAGAACAATCGAAACCGGAAGCATAATATATATGTTCTGAATAAAGCCGGTTAAGAGAAACGCCACAAAGGATACCGCGGCAACGGTGATGGCGTAGGGAAGCTGGGTGGAAACGTGGCTTACATGGTCGCACTGCGCGCCGGCTGACGCCATAATGGTGGTGTCGGATATGGGGGAGCAGTGATCGCCGCAAACCGCGCCGGCAAGACACGCTGAAACACCGATAATCAGCATTTCACTGGTTGCCGGGAATACATTGACAACAATCGGAATCAAAATGCCGAATGTTCCCCAGGATGTGCCGGTAGAAAATGCCAGGAAGCAGGCAACTACAAATATAACCGCCGGCAGAACGCTGTATAATGTTTTGGAGGTGCTGTCTACCAGTTCCGCAACATATACGTCCGCCCCCAAAAGTCCGGTCAGATTTTTCAGCGTTGTGGCAAACGTGAGGATAATCAGCGCCGGTACCATCGCGTTAAACCCTTTCACAACACAGCCCATCGCGTCTTTAAACGAAACAACGCCGCGCACAAGCAGATAGATGATGGTTACAACCAGTGCAACCAAAGCACCCCACGGAAGACCTAAGGATGCGTCTGTTCCGGCAAAGGCGTCTACAAAGGATACGCCGTTCCAGAATCCGCCCACATACAGCATACCAATTACGCAAAGAACAATCAATATCAAAATAGGCAGAATCAGATCAATCACACGCCCTTTATCCGAGCAGTCGAGCGCATCGTCCTCTGCTGCCACCGGAACGGTAAATAAATCCCCCTTTTCGGCGTTTTTCTCATGCAGACGCATCGGACCGTAGTCAAATTTCATGATGGACAGCGCAATGACAAATATCAGCGTAAGCAGGGAGTAAAAGTTATACGGAATGGCGCGTACAAACAGCTCAATGCCGGAATACACCCCTTCATCCACCATGCCGGATACCGCTGCCGCCCAGGAAGAAATCGGCGCGATCATACATACCGGCGCCGCTGTTGCGTCTATGATGTAAGCAAGCTTGGCACGGGAAATTTTGTGTCCGTCGGTGACCGGCCGCATAACCGATCCGACCGTTAAACAGTTAAAATAGTCGTCAACAAAAATCAGAACGCCCAGCACAAAACTCGCCAGCGCCGCGCCTGTTTTGCTTTTAATATGTGTTTTTGCCCAGCGCCCGAATGCCGCCGAGCCGCCGGCTTTGTTGATCACCGAAACCAGTATGCCCAAAATCACCAGGAACAGGAAAATACCCACCGTCCAGCGATCCGCAAGACCGGTAATAAGCCCGTCGTCAATTACGGTGTTTAAAGTGTCAATGGGATGGAAATTGGCGTATAACAGCGCGCCCGACAAAATACCGATAAACAGAGAAGAATATACTTCTTTTGTAATCAGCGCGAGTGCAATCGCGATAATGGGCGGTACCAGTGACCAAAATGAATTGGCAAACGGGGAAACATAGTCCTCGCCCATGGCCGCCGCGGAACAGAGGCAGGGGATGAGTACCAGTGCCAGTACCGCAAGCAGCAGCTTGACAGTTTTTCTTTTCATCATTCTATCTCCTTTTTTGTTTGTCTGAACCAGTCTTTTTGCCGGTTCAGCACTTTTTCGGGCAGAAAAAAAGAGGAAGCCTTTTGTTGCGTACTGTAAACACAACCAGACGTCCTTTAAAATCTTTTGCGTATAACCGGGATAGCGCTTCCTTTTGTAAGGACAGTCTGACACATGTTCTGTACCAGCCCAGCAACACACCGTTCTGCCGTCTGTGTATTGCTTCGGCGGCCGCTCCTTTCCCTTTACCTGCCGGCAGGCATTTTGTAAAGCTACTATTAGCAAGCCGCGCCTCTATCATGTTAAAGCTATTGTACCATACCCGTGCGTAAATGTCAACCGCCGCTTTATGCGTAGGATTTTGGTCTGTTTTTTGGGGTTTTTCGCATTTTCCTTTACTTTTTTACGGTACTTTTGCGGCGCACAACGACAAGAAAATACCGGCCCGGCCATTTCAAAAAGGCGCCATTTTAACACAACCGGACTTCAAAAAGATTTTTTTCTGTTTTCAGTGCGGATTTTGCCTCTTTCCTTTTTTCGGCTCCGCATTTTTGCTGTTTTGCCCGCCCGCCGCAGACCGCACCGCCTGCGTTTGGCTGGGATTGATCCGGTATGCCGCCTGCCAAAAAAATGCCGGCTGTTTTTTAGCGGCAGGCTTGCCGCCGCCGGCAAAGACCAAAGGAGGGCATATTGCTCGCCCTTTCCCTTTTTTCATCCGCTTTTGCGCCCCTGAAAAATTTAAAAATTTTTCAAAAAAGGGTTGACAACTTAAAAAATATGTGTTATTATATGTATGTAAGTTGCATAGTGCAATAAAGGTGACAGCATAAAAACAATACCAAACCATCAGGAAATGGGTTGGAATCGGTGCACAAACCTGCACAAAACAGCAAAAACAGCCAAAATACAGGCTGCCGTCTTGGCCGTGGCTTCCATGTGTATACGAAACATTTATTTTTTAATTGTTAGTTGCATAGTGCAATACAGAGGCGTACAGCCAAAGAGAACAGATACGAGTAGATAGAATGCATTTTGTATTCATGCGGCTAAACAATATTTTTTATTGGTGCGCTGCACAGAGCGAGAAATGCGTATACACTTCGGAGAACAGCTATGGATAGACAGAATGGATTTGCATCCGGGCAGAGTGAAAAATATTTTTTTAACCGTAAGTTGCATAGTGCAAGAAAGAGGCATACAGCCAAAGAGAACAGATACGAGTAGATAGAATGCATTTTGTATTTATGCGGCGTAAACAATATTTTTTATTGGTGCGCTGCACAGCCCGAGAAATATGTATACACTTCGGAGAACAGCTATGGATAGACAGAATGGATTTGCATCCCGGTAGAGTAAAAAATATTTTTTTTAAGCGTGAGTTGCGCAGTGCAAGAACAGTTGCCATGTAATCAACTTACAAAACGCAACACAAAATAAAACACGGTTTATAACAGTAACCCGTGCTTTCCCTGAAAATTTGGCGTTTTTGTTTCGGTACAGCTAAGCGTACCACAGCCGATACAGCATAAATCAACATAAATTTTTTTCAGCATGCGTTGCGTAGTGCGATTTAGAATCATTTTGCAGGCAAGACAGGAAATGCAACAGACAACAAAAAGCAAGCGCACGGCGTTCGTGCGCAGGGATAAAATTTTACAGCCGTTATGGGATAAGGGGGAAACGAAGGAGGAGAAAAAATGGAGGAATATTATGAGCAGAATTATCTGTGCCCGTGCGGCGCGGTGCCTGGTAAAAACGGCGTTTTATGCGACAACTGCGAAAAACAGCTGCTGCGGCGTCTGCAAACCGGCTTTGACCCGGACGAGCTTCTATATTTAAAGGAGGTCTACTATTTAAAGCCATGAATAAAGGATTTGTTTGTTTAAACCGCAGTATTATGGATACGCCGCTTTGGGAAAAGCCGCCGTATTACCTGAAAATTTATCTGTATCTTCTGATGCAGGCATCGTTTGCCGACGGAAACGGTTTTAAGCGCGGCGAAAGCATCACCTGCGTCCAAACGTTAGAGCGAATCTGCGCCAGCGGCATGGGCGGCTCTAAAACCGCCCCCAGCCGCGACGCTGTGCGCCGCGCACTTCGGTATCTTGGTTCGGGCGAGGCTAATTTAAGTCTCAGCGTCGTGTCAGAGGGCAAAGACCGCGTCCGTGTATCCTTTTTGCAGTACGACAAAATCACCAATTCCAAGCAGGTTGAAGAAAGCGTGAAGAACGCGTCAGGTGCGAGCCAGCAGGTTTCTACTATTATATATAACAAAGATAACCAGACAAACCATGTAAACCGAGTAAACAGCAGACCGGCGAAAAGAGTCCAGCCAAGCAAATTTAACAATTTTACTTCCAAGCCGCGGGACATGGACAAAATTCGAAAGAAAGCAAAGCTTAAAATTCAGGAGATGTTAGAAAGGACGGAACAAAATGAAGAAGGATACGTTAAAGACAACGCTTGAAATGCTGCTTAGCCGTGCGGCAACGCAGGAGGAAGCAAAGTTTTTGAAAAAGGAATACGGTATTACCCGCCCCAACGCGACCAAAGGGGTTTTGCTGATGGCGGCGCTTTTGGATATGGCGGTGCATCATTCCAGCGTGCCGGCAGTCAAGGAGATTTTAGCCTTAATCTGTGAAGAAAAACCGGATACGGAAAACGGAATATTAGAAGCGCTGATTGCAGATTTGAAAGAGGCATAGGCGGCTGTGTGCGGCATGCGTTCAGCGGGCGCGGGAAAGATCGTCTGCAAGCGGCGCGGCAAACAGAAAAATCTGCGCGGCGGACGCCTTTTTAAACAGCCTTGAAAAAGCGGATAAATCTGCCGCTTTTTTCAGGCGCTTGGATTGTCTTTGGGGGCGGAAAAAAGCGCCGGAGCAAGACAAAACAACACATAAGAAACTTTCGCTTATGTAAGAAGGCGAAAGGGCAAGCAAAAGCGGC
>CALXJH010000058.1 GCA_944388555.1 uncultured Clostridia bacterium | reverse complement strand
GATACTGCGCTATCTGATGTACTGAAAGCCCTTTCATGTAATTGTGATGGATATAAGAGAGCGCCTGCTCAATCAGCAGGTCGTTTTTTTGCTCTGCACTGACGCGCTCGCTTAGCTCCGGCTGCTCAAACAGCGACAAAAGTAAATATAAGTTCCCGCGCAGCTTTAGCTGGTTCACAATCGGCTTTTGCTTCTCCAGAAGACATTCCTTAATCAGCTGCACCGTTTTTTCCTTGTGGATTGCATGTACCACGACCTGTCCGTGCAGTACTTCATTATAAAACGCGTCCGCCTCCTCGCCGCCGAACGCATACCAATAATACGAAACCGGAAATCCGTTGTCATGATAGGAAACCAGCTTGCCCGGCGGTATAATAAAATAATCTCCCGAGTTTGCCGTATAATCGCCGTCCTCAAAATGAATATGGCATGTCCCGCTGATCACATAGTGAATCAGATAGCTGTCCCGGATGTGCGGCTTGGTGCTATGCCCTGCCGGACAGTTTTCATAGCCGCAGTAACAAAGATATAAGCTGTCGCTTGCGTTGTAGCCGTTAAAATATTCGTTTCTCATGCCTTGCCTTTCTCCTTCGCCGTGTTCTGCAATACCGCCTCCCGCCGGTATTCGCCCGGTGTCAGCCCCATCTTCTGCTTAAACATCTTGTAAAAATGTTTTTTATCACGGTAGCCTACCTTGGTGCAGATGGCTTCAATGGTAAGGGGCGTATCTTCCAGCAGCTGCACCGCCTGCCGAATCCGTTTTTCAGTTATATACTCGGTAAACGTTTTACCGTACAGCTCCTTGAAAATCCGGCTGAAATAACTCGGATTGTAAAACGATTTTTCTGCAAGCTCCTCCAGTGACAGCGATTTGCAATAGTTGTTTTCTATGTATTGTATGATCTCCGGCATCACTTTCTCTAACTGCCTGTCAACCTGCCGCATCTGATCTTTGCGCACCTTGCGCAGAAATTTCGTGATCAGCACCAGAAAATACCCTTTGATTACCGCGTCCTTTCCCGGTGCTGTCCCACTGTATTCCCGCAGAATCTGTCCCAGCAGATTTTCTATTTCAGTCATGTCCTCCCCCTGAAAATGTACGCAGGGCGGCATGTCGGAAAGCTCTGACCCAAATTCCTGATATAGCGACAAAAACAAAATGTCGTCCGGACGCTCCGCCAAAAGCTTCTTTTGTATAAATTCCGGGCGTGCATATATCTCGTAGCATTCAACCTCGCTGTCTGACCAAAAAGCGTGCGTTTCGCCTACCCCAATGTACAGCAAATGCCCCTGTTCTACCTCGTGGCATACCCCGTTTACACTGTGCATACACTTGCCCGAAACAATATACACAAGCTCTACAAAATCATGAATATGTGCTTTGAAATGTACCGTCCGGCTCTTTTTTGCAATCGCAATCTTGCTGTCTCTCGGAATCCAGTCTTTGGCTTTGTATTCAATCATTTTTTCAATACCTTTTCAATTTCAACAATATACATCTTGTGATAATTCAAATCGCCGTAACACGCTTTGTCCATCGCCGGATCCATAAAACTTTCGCCGGTGAGCATCTGTGCGTAATGCTTTTTGCAGATGAAAACCGTGTCCGATTCCTCAAAATAGGGCGCACTTTCATCCATACATACATGAAAGCCACATTTTAATATCTTATTTTCGTCCCGCCCTGAAACACTGCCGCAGTATTGCAGCTGCGCTCTGTACGCTTCCGGCAGAAAATTCAGACTCAGCGCGGTTTGTGCCTCTAAAAATTGAAAAGTATGACGGGTCGGCCGCACAAATATAAACGCAACCGGTTTGTTCCACATAATCCCAACCCCGCCCCAGCTGGCAGTCATGGTGTTCATATCCTTGCCGTTTTGCGCTGTGATCAGCATCCAGTCCTTTCCGATCATCCCAAAAGGATTGTTTTCTATGGCATAGGGGGAAATTTCTTTGAATGTTTTCATGGTTTACAGAGCCTTTCTGCCCGCAAAATCATTTTGAGCCGGTACTGCACGGGCAACAGTACAGCGGTTTTATGCAAAAGACGAACTTTCCGCGTTTTGCCGCGTTTTTTTCGGCGGCGTGTGCTGCATTTCTGCGGCAAGCCGGATGCCTTTCGTGCGCGCTGTGCCTGCATAGGAAGCAGTACAGCGGTTTTATGCAAAAGGTGAACCCCGCGTTCTGCCGCGTTTTTTCGGCGGCGTGTGCTGCGTTACTGCGGCAAGCGGGATGCCTTTCGTGTGCCTGTATCTTTTCGGACAGCCCAAAACGGCTGTCTTGCCATGCCGCGCGGCAAAGACCGCTTTTTCAGAACTGCATACTAAACCATGCAGCACGCCGCAAACCAAGACCGCGGTGATTCCTTCGCTTACTATTATATATATTAACAGATTCCAAACCGAGTGTCAAATATTTTCAGAAATTTTGACACAAAAGCAAAATAAGAAGATGTTTTTCTATTCTTGCTTTACTTTTTTGTTGATTATGGTAAACTTTTATTTTGTCGAATTTTGAAAAAAAGACAAAAATCAGCGGTTGTTTGGTTTGCAAAAATCCTTGTTTTGGTGGATAACTTTAGTGGTTTTTGGTGGACAATTGGGATAACTCATGATAAAAAACCAAATTTGCCGGGTTTTGATGTGGATAACTTATCTGTTTGCCACCCTTGAATAATATATTATGTAAACCAAATAAATTGTAATAGTTTTTTAACATTTTGCCTGCAAATAAGAAAAGAAAGCGCATAAAAGAGCGCAGGGGCAATTGCGGGACAGCTAAGCAAAAGATTTTTTTGATACCAGCACGGGCGGAAAAGCCAAGAAAAGCATTTTTTACAGCGGGGCTGTGCCATTGACGGAAATCGGACAAAGAAACGCAGAGTGTGCGGCGCTGGCGGGGGGGGGTTATACAAAAACAGGAACAGACAGCGGAAAATACAGCAAGCAGAGGCAGTGAGAAGGCAGACAGAAAAAATGCGGACTGTAAAATGATTTTTTGCGCCGGGCGGGGATGAGAGAAACACTATGAGCAGAAGGCAGGATGGGCGGAAAAAAGGGAGATAAGGGCGGTATGCCGCAAGGGGACGGCGCAAGGCGGCGTGGCGCGGAGTTGAGAAAACACACGGGAAATGGTTTGGAAAGGTTTGCAAAGCGTGCGGGGTAAAAGAAGCGGAAAATTTCGGGCGCGGCTGTCGG
>CALXJH010000057.1 GCA_944388555.1 uncultured Clostridia bacterium | reverse complement strand
CTGTTATCCGTGCGTTTTCATAGCAGAATTGTATTCCTTCAAAGAAGGATTGTTTTGTTATATCAATCAGGCGCTGCGCCTCCGGTGTAATCTTTCCGACACCGAAGGTTCTTGCTGCGTCACCGTGATAGCCTTTATAGCGTGCGCCTACATCAATACTGATGATATCGCCCTCTTTTAGCACGGTGTCATGACTGGGTATGCCATGAATGACCTGATGATTGACCGATGCACATATGCTGCCGGGGAAACCGGCATAATTTTTAAAGGAAGGAACCGCACCGTTTTTGCGGATAAAATCTTCCGCAATTTTATCCAGCTCCCATGTTGTGATTCCGGGCTTTACGCATGTTTGGAGCAATGCCAGAACCTCGCCCGTTATCCTGCCGGCAACCGTCATTTTCTCAATTTCATTTTTTGATTTAACTGCGATCATAATGCTACTCCCAAAGCTTTAAACGCTTCTTTTGTGGTGTCTTCCACTTTTTCCTGGGAATGTGCATATACCAAAATGCCCATTCCTTTATAAAACTGAATCAGCGGCTCGGTTTGTTTATGATATACAGCCAGTCTGCTTTTGATGGTTTCCGGATTGTCATCTGCCCGGCAAATCAGTTTGCCGCCGCAGCTGTCACATTTGCCTTCGGTCTGCGGTTTGTTGTAAACCATATGATAGGTTTTTCCGCAGTTTGCACATTCTCTTCTGCCGGACAAACGTTCCAGAATTTTTTCGTCTGAAACTTCAATGCTCAGCACCTTATCAATATGCACGCCCGCGTCCACCAAGGCTTGCGCCTGCGGAATGGTACGCGGAAATCCGTCTAACACAAATCCGTTTTTACAATCATCTTGTGCAATTCGTTCAAATAAAATCTGAATCACTACGTCATCGGGTACCAACTGACCTTTGTCAATGAAATCCTTTGCCGTTTTTCCAAGCTCTGTCTGTGCGGCAATCGCCTGCCGGATAATAAATCCGGTAGAAATGGTCGGCACATGCAGCGCTTGTGCGACTTTCTCCGCCTGTGTGCCTTTTCCGGCACCCGGCGCGCCTAACATAATGATTTTCATAATCGGTCCCTCGCTTTATACCTTATGTCTTATTCCAAAAAGCCCTTATAGTGACGCATCAGCATCTGAGATTCCAATTGCTTTACAGTTTCCAGCGCAACGCTGACAACAATCAGAATGGACGTACCGCCGATTCCGATATTCATGTTCAGAACCGCGCCCAGTACAATTGGCAGTACCGCAATGATACCCAGTGCAAACGCACCAATAAGTGTTACCTTTGATAATATTTTGGTAATATAATCTGCTGTCGGCTTGCCGGGACGTATACCCGGAACAAATCCGCCGTTATTTTTCATATTGTTTGCCATTTCTACCGGATTAAACTGGATAGAAGTGTAGAAATAGGTAAAGAATATAATCAGCAGGAAATACACAATTCCGTAAAACCAGTTGTCCTGCTGGAACAGGCTCATAAATCCGTACCAGAAGCTTCCGGGCTGCGGATTTACTGAAAACAGCGTAGCAATGGTCGGCGGGAAAGATAAGATCGACATCGCGAAGATAATCGGAATAACGCCTGCCATACATACTTTAAGCGGAATATGTGTGCTTTGTCCGCCATACATTTTTCTGCCTTGTACGCGTTTTGCATACTGAACCGGGATTCTTCTTTCGCCGTCGTTAATGGTTACAACGAACGCGATAATCAGAACCGCCAGAACCAGGAACGCAATCACCCCTACAATACTCCAGAAGCTGTAATTGTAACCCTGCATGAAGCTGAGCATTGCATTGATGCCTTCAGAACCTCTGGATACGATACCGGTGAAAATCAGAAGGGAAATACCATTTCCGATTCCTTTATCGGTAATTTGTTCACCCAGCCACATCAGAAACGCCGTACCGGCGGTAAAGGTGAGTGTGATGGTGATGAACGAAAGAATACCGGGGTTTTCAACCGAGTTCTGCAGTGCTGCATACAAACCGGACGCCTGGATAAACGCCAGGATCACCGTTCCGTATCTTGTGTACTGCGCGATTTTCTTTCTGCCTTCCTCTCCCTCTTTTGCCAGGCGTTCCAAAGCCGGAACGGCAACGGTCAAAAGATTCATGATAATGGAAGAGTTGATATACGGTGTGATACTCATCGCAAAGATGGTCGCGTTACTGAACGCACCGCCGCTGATGGTATCAAAAAAACCGAACAGGGAATTGCTGTTGGATGCCAGCGCTTCTAACGCGCCTTTGTCCAGTCCCGGAACCGGGATAACCGATCCGAAACGGAATACAACCAGCAATAAAATGGTAAATAGGATCTTTTTTCTCAGATCCGGAATTTTCCAGGCATTTGCTAAAGTCTGAAACATTATTTAACCACCTCAGCCTTTCCGCCGGCTGTCTCAATTTTTGCTTTTGCAGATGCTGTGAATTTTGCAGCCTTCACAATAATTTTCTTGGTGATTTCGCCATTGCCCAGGACTACAATTCCGTCGCATGTTTTTTTAATAATCCCCTTGTCCTTCAAGAGCTTAGCGTCAACCTCTGTGTTGTTTTCAAAAGCGTCAAACGCAGAAACATTCACTTCAACATACTGTTTTGCGAAAATATTTGTAAATCCGCGTTTCGGAAGACGTCT
>CALXJH010000056.1 GCA_944388555.1 uncultured Clostridia bacterium | reverse complement strand
TCTTTTGTGCATTGTGGCTGTTTAACGTTTTCGGATTTCGGCTTGTTATAATTCTCTCGCTCAATAATCCCACACTTGGTTTTAACTTGTGCTATGTTGAGCGATGAAACTTTTAAACCAAATCCTTCAAACACATAATCTTTGATTTCTTCATAAGTTGCCTTTGCTTCGGATGATGTTAAATCCAGCTCGTCCATATCAACGGTAATGTCGATATATGTATCCGGCTTTTTTCTAACCAACTGAACAACCGTTTCGACGTGTTTAGTTTGCGGGAATAAATCAAAGGGATAGATGGTGCCGGGCGTATATTTTTGTGAAAGCGTATGCAAATCACGCGCGAAGGTGGCGGGGTTGCAGGAAATATAGAGAATTTTTGGCGGTAAACAGTCTAATAGGGTTTGCAGTAATTTTTCGTCACACCCTTTTCGCGGCGGATCTATGATGACCACGTCAGGCGCAAGGCCGCGCTTTATCCATTCGGGCAACACGGTTTCAGCAAGTCCGGTTATGAATTCCGCATTTTTAATGCCGTTTTGCAATGCGTTTTCTCGCGCGTTCTCCACTGCTTGCGCAACACTCTCTACACCAATTATTTTCTTTGCTTTATCTGCCATAAAAAGACCGATAGAACCGATGCCGCAGTATAAATCCAGCAAAATTTCATCACCCGTTAGATTCAAAAGATCTTTTGCTTTGGAATAAAGCTTTTCTGTCTGCGCCGTATTTATTTGAAAAAAGGAATGCGGAGAAATAGAAAAACGGAGAGAACCAATTTTGCCGGTTACTTTTCCTTTGCCGTATAAAACAATATTTTTTTCGCCCAAAATGACGTTTGTTTCTTTTGAATTGATATTTTGTACCAAAGTGTGTACGCCGGCGGCTTTCATTTCCTTTATCAGCCAGTCTTTATCAGGCAGTGCGTCTGTTTTTGTGACTAAAACTGCCATGGTTTCCGATTCGCCTGTTCGAATGTATAAATGACGGATTTGATCTGCGTATGCATAGTTCTGTATGATTTCAATTCGCTGCCGATCTGCTTCGTTTTGCACCAAACAGCTTTTTACGGGGATGAGCGTGTGGCTGCGCGGGGCGTAAAATCCGCATGTGCCGTTCTGCACCGGATATTGCGCTTTATTCCGGTAGTGAAAGGGCGGTGTGTCCATGCCTGTGCAGGGCGCAACCGTATATTCTGTAAGACCTGAGAATTTCTGCATACAATCGCTGACCTGCAGCTGCTTAAAGTGAAGCTGTTCGGGGTAGTCGATATGCAGAAGCTGACAGCCGCCGCAGCGTTTAAATACCGGGCATGCGGGCGTTATACGATGCGGCGAAGGCTGCAGTACATGTAAAAGTTTTCCGTAGGCAAAATTTTTCAGCACTTTGACCGCCAAAAATTCTACCGTTTCTCCAACAATTGCGTTTTCAATAAAAACAGGAAATCCGTCTATGCGCGCAATGCCTTCGCCGTTGCACCCATAGTTTTCTATATAAGCTGTATAGGTGTTATTTTTCGTAATCATAAAAGCTCCTATTTATGGTATGTTTCGTTGCGGTTGATTTTAAAGCTGCGGTAAATCTGCTCGGTTAAAATCAGGCGCATGAGCTGATGCGGAAAGGTGCACTTAGAAAAGCTCAGCCGCAGTTGGCTTTGCTGCTTTACAGCTTCGCTAAGCCCCAGTGATCCGCCAATGATAAAAGCAATTGTCCCATAGCCGCCGGTTGCGATGGCTTCCATGGTTTGCGCCAGCTTTTCAGAGGACATCTGCGTTCCTTCCACGCACAAAGTGATACAATAATCGGTTGGTGCAATATGCTTTAAAATGCGCGCGCCCTCCTTTTCCAAAACCGATTGGCACTGCGCCGCAGAAGGATTGTCGGGAATTTTTTCGTCCGGCAGTTCCAGCATTTCCAGATCACAGAAGCGGGAAAGTCTTTTTGTATATTCCGCAATGCCGTCTTTCAGGTATTGCTCTTTAATTTTTCCTAATACAATCAATTTTATCTTCATGCTTTTATTATAGGGAAAACTGTGTAAAAAGTCAAGATAAGGCTTGCTTTTTTCATTTTTTACGTGTATAATAATTCTGTTAGCATAAACTATGGAAAAGGAGTTGAGGGCATGAGTACAGACCCGTATCCTAATTTAAAGAAAATACATAATTTACAATAAGCGGGGTAGGATTGTGCTTTTGCCGGCCTGGTTTTGCCCTGCAACACAGGGCGAATCATAAGTAGTTCATGTTTTGCCTCTTTCATAAAAAGGAGGTTTTTTATGGTTTCATTTTACAAAACAGAAAATAATAAAATGGTACAAATAGAGGAGCGTATCGATGGATGCTGGATCAACGTGGTGGATCCAACCGAAAGAGAACTCGACGCGCTGGCTTCTTCTTTGGGCATGGAAGATGATTTCCTGCGCGCAGCGCTGGATGAAGAAGAGTCTTCCCGTATTGACAGTGAAGACGGTGTAACACTGGTTATTATTGATATCCCGCGGGTAGAGCGGGAGGGTGACGCCGTTATTTATTCCACTATGCCGTTTGGCATGATTTTTACTGCAAAAAACGTAATCACGGTCTGTCTGGCAGAAAACACCATCATCCGTGAATTTGCGGCCGGTTCTGCCAAGCAATTTAAAACCGAGCATAAAACGCAGTTTGCTTTACAGCTCATGTATACCATTGCCAATCGTTATTTGCAATACTTAAAACAAATTGATAAAATTTCATCCCATGTGGAGAAAAAGCTGCACGCTTCCATGAAAAACGCGGAATTAATACAGCTGTTGGATTTGGAAAAATCGCTGGTTTATTTTTCTACATCCCTCAAATCCAACCAAATTACCATGGAAAAACTTTTGCGCGGCAGACAGCTTAAAATGTATGATGAAGATCAGGAGCTTATGGAGGATGTGCTCATTGAGGTGCGTCAGGCGATCGAGATGTCAGAAATTTATTCCAGTATTCTGTCGGGGACAATGGATGCGTTTGCCTCAATCATATCGAATAATTTGAATATTGTCATGAAAGTTTTGACTTCCATGTCTATTATTTTGACCATACCGACTATGATTGCCAGCTTTTATGGCATGAATGTTACAGGGCTGCCGGTCGCCTCGTTTTGGTTTCCGGTCGGACTGTCTTTGATTCTTACCGGGACGGTTGCGATTTACTTGAAAATAAAAGGTTTACTAAAATAAATAAGGAGATGAAAGGCATGAAAAAAAAGATTTGTTTTTTGCTAGCTGTGCTTCTTGTGCTTGCAATGTGTATGCCTGCACTGGCACTTGAGCCGTTTGAACCTTTTAAATTGGGTGTAAAAAGTCAGGGCAACGGCGCGGGATGTTTCCGCCTGGTTGTAGACTTAAGCAGTATTCCTTTTGAGGTAACGGAAAATGCGCTGGCAGGCTGCAAAATTACCGGCACATGGACGCATAAAAAGACCGGTGAAGTGGTGGAGTTAGACAGCACGGTAAAAGCAAACGAAATGCGCGGCACCGAAACAATTTTGGTGGTGAATCCGACTGATACGGTTACGGTTTCTGATATTGATTACACAACAACCAAAGAGTATACTTTTGATTTTACATTGACATACGCAGAAGCTGCACAAACAGAAGAACAGACACCGCAAACGCCGAGCACATCCGAAACGCCTGCAACGCAAGACTCTGCGTTTTCTCTGAAAGAGGGAGAAACGCTGGTGCTTTTAAAAGCCGAGGATTTTGCCGATGATCTGGGAACATGGACCATTGCAAGCCCCGTCAAAGGCTCTGTACTCAATCCGCTGTTTGGAACAGATAAGAAAACACCCGAAGAATGTGTTCCGGCAAATGTAACGGTAAACTTAGAAAAAGATGCAACCTATTACATTTGGGTACGAGCGCTGGACTATGCTGAAAATCAGCCCGGAACAAGATTCTTTAACGTTGCTGTTAATGACGAGGTTTTGGAAGGTACCGGCGGCACGCATAAGACGGAAGGCTGGGCTTGGCAGCTTTTAGGTCAGAAGGATTTAAAGGCGGGAGAAAATAAAATTTCCATGATTGATTCGTCCGGATTTTATCCCAGATGCGAAGCAATTGCTATTACTACCGATCCGGATTTTTCCGGCCCGGCAGAAAAGGAACTGATACAAATTTCAAACGAATATGGGACAGGAGATAAAATCGTGGTACAAAAACCAACAAACAAGCTGGGCAAAACGGTTATGCTGTATTTGGGAAGTTCTAAGGCATATGTTTTAGGCGAAGAAACGGCTGTTGATTCCGATAATGCGGAAGTTGTTCCTTTTACAGAAAACGACAGAACGTTGGTGCCCGTGCGCTTTATCGCAGAAAGTTTTGGTGCGAAGGTAGACTGGGAAGAACAAACCCAGACAGTAACCATCACCGTTAATAATAAGACCATAACAATGGTATTAGGACAGGCAGAAATGGATGTGGACGGTACAAAAATCGCGCTCGACGCACCTGCCAATACATACAACGACAGAACGTTTATTCCACTTCGTGCAATGGCAGAAGCCATTGGAAAAAATGTTTTCTGGGATGACCGCGGCTTGATTCTTATTTCAGGCCTAACGTTTGATGTGGTAGCCGACAGAGAACTGATAGACAGCGCAGTAGCCGGATTCGGCGGTGAGATTATCGACTTTGCGGTGGTAGATGAAGATCTTTCCGCTTATCAGGGTACTATCGGTGAGAACGATTACAAGCTTGACTACTTTAATCCCTCTGAATTGCAGGAAAGAAACGGATTGGTGAATGTTATCAGTAAGATGAAAGCGGGAGAACCAGTGACCATCGGGTTCCTCGGCGGAAGCATTACCATGCAGGACGGCTGGCGCGGCAAAACGTTAGAATGGCTGCGTGCGCAGTATCCTAAGACCACTATAACCGAGGTGGACGTATCCTTAAGCGGTACAGGTGCAGAACTTGCCGTTTGCCGTACAGATGAAGAGATCGTTGCATATGATCCGGATTTAGTTTTTGTTGAATACGCTGTAAATGGCGGAACAGAACAAAACATGGAAGGAATTGTGCGTAAGATTTGGAAAAATGATCCAACCACAGACATTTGCTTTGTATATACCATTACAACCTCTATGCTGGCAAGCTATGAGGCAGGCATTTTGCCGCAGGTAACCAAAGGATTTGAAAATGTGGCGGATTATTACGGTATTCCTTCCATCGCCTTTGGCTTCCAGATTGCGGAAATGAATCAAAAAGGCGAGCTGACACCAAAAGCGGCTTCTCCGGAGCCAGGCAAAGTCCTTTTCTCAAACGATGGAACGCATCCTACAATGGACGGCTCTATATTATATGCAGGCGCGGTAGCCAGAAGCATAGCAACGATGGATAAGCATACGGTGAAAACAGAGCTTATTCATGAACTGAAAGAACCACTGCATGCAGACAATTGGGAAAATGCAAAGGCGTATCCTTATACAGTGGCAGAGTTTGACGGACAGTGGCAGGAGTTTACGGCAGAAAACGGAAGCTACGGACCGGATTATCCGTATACCGGCGGATACTTAAGTACGCTGGTTGAGCTGTTCCCGAAAATGATTGGAACCAAAACACCTGGATCCAGTTTTACCGTTACTTTTACCGGAACGACGGTTGGTATTTTTGATCTTGGCGGAACCTATGCCGGTCAGCTGCTGGTTTCGATAGACGGCAGCGAGCCGTTTGTAATGAATCGCCATACGCCAAACAGTTCCAGACTTCGCCACCAATATATCTTTATCCCTGAGCAGGAATATGGAGAGCATACGGTAACCTTTACACTGGATGAGGAAAAGCCCGACAAGAGCAGTATGAGAGATTACGCGCAGAACAAAGCGGAATATGACAAAAATGAATTTTATCTGGGTAAAATTTTAGTGGTTGGCGAAATTAAATAATTTTATAAATAAAAGAGACGGAAATGATTTTCTGTCTCTTTTTTTAGGTGTCAGTTATTGACAAAAGCGTTAAGAGTTGTTAAACTATATTAAAAA
This sequence comes from uncultured Clostridia bacterium, assembly GCA_944388555.1. Taxonomy (GTDB): domain Bacteria; phylum Bacillota; class Clostridia; order RGIG6154; family RGIG6154; genus RGIG6154. The sequence goes on along the minus strand of CALXJH010000056.1, from coordinate 11,056 downwards.
GAATATATATATAAAGCGTAAAAAAACGCATTGTTTTATTGTGCTGAAGGAGATGAGAAGAAAAAAATGAAAAAAGCCTTATGCGCGATTTTATCTCTGCTGTTGGTGTTTGCAATGTTGATTCCCGCTGCAGCGGCAGATTCTTTTGATCCTGTTAAAATTAACGTGACAGGACAGGGAATGGGGGAGGGCGTCTTTCGTTTTATTACAACGCTTTCTTCTTTTCCGTTTGCTGTGACGGAAAATTCTTTGACCGGATGTAAAATTACCGGAACGTGGACGCATAAAAAAACCGGCGAGGTTGTGCAGCTGGACAGCACCATAAAAGCAAACGAAATGCGCGACACTTCTACTGTTTTAGTTGTATACGAAACGGATACCGTTAAGGTTTCGGATATTGATTATACCACCAACAATGAATATACATTTGATTTTACGGTTTCGCCGCCGGATGAAGAAGCCGTTATCATTGATGAAACGAATTTTGAACCTTTCGAGCTGAAAGTAACGGGAACAGGTTCGGCTTCAGGCGTAAAACGTATTGTGGTAAGCACGGCGAATTTCCCGTTTGCCGTTATCACCGCCAATCAGTTGGAAAACTGCCTTTTAAACGGAAAGGTGACTTATGCAGGAACAGATCCGGCCTATTCTCCGGAGGTACCGTTTGAAAATGTCAAAGTTGTGCGCAGTGACGTACGTTCAGGCGCAACGGCCATTGATTTCGTTGTTCCGGAGGGGTATACCATCATGGACAGCAACTCGGGAGATAGCTTATATACCTGGGAATTGACGCTTTCTCCTGGCGAAGAAGAAGAAATAATTACCGATCTGCCAGAAACTGGCACAACATTTTTTGTTACACCTCAGATGTTTAAAACACTTGGAACATGGGCGATTACAAATGATGCGACATATGAAATTCTGTTTTCAGGTGAAAAAGTAGGCAATGACACTTCTGTTGCCATTAAGATTCCGGAGGCCGGAACCTATGGTATTTACAGCTATACAAAGGATTATGCAGATAACTCGCCCGGTTCTCGGTATGCGCAGATTGAAGTGGGTGGTGTTCTGATGCAGGATGCCGGAAAGCATGGGCAGACCGGGTATGCATGGGAGAAAATCGGAGAGGTGACCTTTGAAAAAGATCAGACGGTAAAAGTTTCGTTTCTGAAAAGTTCTGCACCTTATTCCAGAACTGCAGCGCTGATGTTTACAACCGAACAGGAATACAGGCCCTCTGAGGAATGTTTCCAATACGACTTGGAAGCGGCTGCGGCAGAGACGACTTATATGCCGCTTTCAGATGCACAATCCAATCTTTTGCTTCTGCCGGATGATTTTTCCACCGATATGGGAACGTGGATTAAAAAATCAGATGGAGGGTACACCATTTTAGAAGGACTTTCCTCCAAAACCACCGATGCCAAAGAAGCCAGCACCAAAATAGAAATACCTGCAGACGGTGTGTACTATGTATGGGGGTTGGCAAAGGATTATTCCGCCGCTTATCCGGGAACACGCTCTTGTAAAATCGGCGTCAATGGCGCTGAATTGCCCAATTTCATTGGTGTGCATGGCCTGACGCAGGATACCGGAACGAGCGGGGCATATAGATGGGACATGGCAGGACGCGTTACGCTAAAACAAGGTGCGGCAACCATCTCACTTCTGGATGTCAACCGTTATTATGCACGCGTTGCGGCAGTATTGCTCACTACCGATCCGGATTTCGGCGGGCTTCCGGACAATACCGATCTAAGCGAGCTTTCAGCAAAATATCATGCGACCGTTTATGCAGGACAATTAGACTTTTCCGGACTGAAATCGTATGGGAATAAGCTCTCTTTTACGCTGAAAAACCGTACGGATGAAACCCTGGAAAAGGGTGTGATAGTTGCCGCAATATATGATGAAAACGGTGTTTTGGTAAATACAAAAACACAGCAAATCGAAACGCCGCTGGCTGCGGGACAGAGTCTGGATCCTACCGAAATTACTTTCGAAGCGGCAAGCGAATGGACAAACGGAAAAGTGATGCTTTGGGAAAGCTGGGAAAGCATGAAACCGCTGTGCCCCGCTGAAACATTTGTATATGTACCTGAAGACTATGCAAATCCGGATGAAGACGCAGGTTTAGATTATGGAACGGTGACCAGCTACATGTTAAATTACACGTTTGCAAATGAAAATTATGCCGGCAAAGAATTTAATATCCGCGGCGGTATTTATAATACGCTCAAAAAACTCCAGGACGGAGAAGACGTTACCATTGCGTACTTAGGCGGCAGTATCACACAGCAAAACACCTGGCGCACCAAAACAACCGAATGGTTTGAAGATACGTATGCCGGTAATATTAAAGAAGTAAACATAGGGCTTTCCGGTACGGGGGCTGACCTTGCTGTGTGCCGGATCGATAAGGATATACTGGCGTATGATCCTGATCTTGTGTTTATTGAATATGCAGTAAACGGCGGTCAGGCAAATGACATGGAAGGCATGGTTCTGAAGGTTTGGGAAAAGGATCCTACGATTGATATTTGCTTTGTTTATACCACCACCACCTCCAACTATTCCATTTACGCAAGAGGTGATCTGCCGAGCTACGCAGCCATTTACGAGAATGTAGCGGCGCATTATAATGTACCGGCAGTATTCTTTGCTTATCAGCCGTTTGACTTATATGAGCAGGGAAAACTGACGCTTTCGGGAAGTGTAGAACCCGGAAAAGTTTTATACACCACAGACGGTATCCATCCAACCTTAGACGGCGGCTGGCTGGCAGCCGGAGCGATTGCACGCTGTGTAATTGAAATGGAAAAAACGTTTGATGCGGAAAACTATACCATTCAGAATCACACCATCCCGGCACAGACCTACGATCCATATCCATGGAAAGACGCAGATTACAGCGATGATTGGAGTTTAATGAAGTTTGACGGTACATGGTTAGACTGCAGTTTAGATACCAATACAAACAATTTCAAAAACTATTCATATACCGGCGGATATATTGATAATTTCAAGCAAATGTTCCCCAATATGACGGGCACAGTCGTTCCCGGTTCTTCGGTGACCATTAAATTCAAAGGTACAGATTTAGGCGTATTTGAAGCCGGCGGACAGTATTCCGGTCAGCTGCGGGTGATTATTGACGGCGTGGAAGCGGACAAAATGGTGCTGTATAACAACAACGATTCTAAACTGCGGCATCAGTATTACTTTATTCCAACACAAGAATATGGAGAGCATACGGTAACCTTCATTTTAGATGAAACAATGCCCGATAAATCCTACCTGCAAAACCAGCACCCGGCAGATACAACCTATGAAAAGAATGAATTGTATCTGGGCAAGATTCTGGTTGTGGGCGAAATCTTAGATGCAAACGAATAGAGTAGCCTATTTTAGCAATTTAAATTGAAAACGGAACAGAAAATTTTCTGTTCCGTTTTTTGTTTGCCGTCTTTGGGCACTGCTGGGGGGACAAGATAAAAACTTTCGTATGAGGAACCCCGCTATGCTAAAATTGTAAATGATTTGTTAGCCGCGCTTTCCCAAATAGCGGCGTAGTTGGTGCATTAAACTCCTTTTTTCTTCTGTCGGCTCTTTTTCTTTTTTTGCACAGAAAATCCGAAATCTCCCAGATGGCGGCCCAGTGTATAATAGCTTCCGTGTGCGTAGGCGATTAAATTGGCTTTCCATAAACGGATTCTGCCGCTTTCGTCTATCAGGCTGCTGTCTACATGTATATGCTTTATGTTTGCCATAAACACGTCATGCGTACCTAAAGAAATTGTATTGAAAACACATCATTCTATGTTTACAGGGCATTCCTCAATCAAAGGCGCCTGCACCGACTGTCCTTTCGCGGGATGCAGACCAAACGCGTTAAATTTGTCTATATCTCTGCCGCTTTTTACGCCGCAGGTATCACAAACGGCGGTTAAACTTTCCGGCACCAGATTGATGACAAATTCGCCGGTTTCGCGGATCATTCTATACGAGTGCCTTGATGGCCGTACTGCAATATACGTAACCGGCGGCGATGTACACATTGTACCCGTCCAGGCAACTGTAAAAATATTTTTTTCCGTTTCGTTGCCGCAGGAAACCAGTACCGGCGGAACCGGCGCAAGCATAGCGCCGCCTTTAAAGATTGTTTTTTTCATAAGAACCTCCGTTTTTATGTGTTTTTCTGTATTGGAAGGGGGTAGTCCCTGTGACGTCCCGAAAGTTGGATATCAGCTGTGTGGATGTTTTATATCCAATAATTTCAGCAATTTCTTCAACCGACCGTTCAGTCAGCAAAAGGAGCTCGGTCGCTTTTGCAATCCGAAAATTGCGGACATATTTCATAGGCGATGTATTGACAAACTGTTTGAAAACACGGATGAAATAATATTTGCTTATTCCGAACACTCTTGCCATCTCGTCTACCGTGATCGGATTGAAATAATTTTTTTCCACATAAGAAAACAGGTTTGCAAAACATTTGGCATATTTTTCTTCCGTATAGGCGGGCGTGGTTTCTTTTTCAAGCAGCAATGCGGTCAGCAGTTCCGTTAAAACGGATATGTTTTTGTAGCAGGCACTGCGGCCGTCTGACATTAAGTTTTGTACAATACGATCATAATGATACTGCAAAACATCTAACGGGAAATTATAGATTGCGGGCATAGGGAATGTTTTCTGGTTGATAAGATTATAATAAAAGGACGTGGCGGATCCGTAAATTTCTATCCATTTATAATTCCAGTCCTGACTTGCGGGAGATAATACCAGATTGCTGTGCAGCGTCCGGTAACATAAAACATTCCCTTTTTCTAAAGAGTAGCGTTGTCCCTCTATCCGAACGCTGCCTTTTCCTTCGCAGACATACATTAAGACAAACCCGCGGTGTTTCCATAAGGGAGCGGTATAAGTCTCGAAAATTTTGGCGAAGCCACAATTGATTACACCCAGCGGAAGATTGGGAATTTCATTGTATGCCGGCTTTGTAATTTCCGCATAGCGTTTTTTGTCTATGTTCTGAATAAAAATATTTTTCATCTATTTCTCCGCAATTTTTTGATATTTTTTAGCAAGAAACTGTCTTGCGTTGACCGGTTGTATATGTTACACTATAAACATAAAGGCAGATATACTGCTATGAACAGTATAGCACATTTTTAATCAGGAGGGAAGAGAAATGAAAAAAATTTTAGCAATTTTATTGGCATTTTGTATGCTTATACCAATGATTGCTTTGGCGGCAGATTCCTTAACCATTATATCTGCTTCCTCAGATAAGTTTTCTGTCAAAACGGCAGACAACTGGAAGTCGTCGCCTTCCTTGAAAGGACCCGGCGGACCGGTGTCTTACACCAATATCAAGGATGAATGGGCAAACTGGGATTTGTCGGGTGTGAGCGGCGAACAGGATTTGTATTACTACCTGATCAATCATACCGACGGCAAAAATGACTCCGCGGCGAAACTTGAAGTGTTTGTCGGCGGCAAAAAGTATACCTATACGGTTGACCACAATGCGAATGAAGCAGGATGGTATAAATTAGGCACATTTACTTTAGACGGATCAGAAGGACAGTATATCCGCGTAACCCGTACAGGCGCTTCGTTTGGATATTATGACCGTGTGGAATCGGTAGGCTACGCGCCGAAAGGCACCAACGTTTCAATAAAGGGCGAGCTTAAAGGCCAGGAAATATTGGGATTTACTGCAGAGGACGAGGAAAAAGAGCAGCAGCAGGAACAACAGCAGCAACAGCAGGAATCGAGCAACGTGTTTATCAGTGAAGATAAAAACACCATTATTATTTCCCCGGTTTTAGAGGGAGAGAATGCAACACTGATCGGCGCCTGGGGCAAATCCGGCGCGCTGAAAGATTATAACGAGGATTCTACTTATTACACTGCCACAACCGGTGACAAAGCGGTTTACAAGCCGAACATCACAAAGGCGGGCAAAGTACGCGTTTTGTTCTATAATCTGTTTTACTCCAATAACAACGACACCATTACGGTCAAAATTTATACAGACAGCGGCGTACATGAAGAAAAGGTTGTGCACAGCGGTACGCGCGTAAGCGGATGGCACGATATGGGCATTTATGACTTTGGCGGAAGCGGCAACGAATATGTGGAACTTGTCAAAGGCGAAGAAGATACCGCTGTGAATACCAGAGTCGGATCTGTAATGTTCCAGCTTTCGCCGGATACGCAGGAATTGCCGCAGCCGATGGAAACCGAAGCGGAACGTCCGGAATTGCCGGAAGACGCACCGCCGGTTCCCGACTGGGCAGCACAGAAAACAACGCCGTTTAACGCAAACGCTTTTGCAGATACACAAAACCACTGGGCAAAAGATACGATTGAAAATCTTGTACAAAGAGGCATTGTAAACGGCAAAAGTGCAGATGCGTTTGAACCGGATGCCAATGTAACCAATGCAGAACTGGCAACAATGTTTTTAAATATGCTGGAAAAACCGCAGGGCGCAGCAGGCAATGCGTGGTATACACCCTATATCAACGGTGCAGAAGCAGCCGGACTTTTAGAAAACACAGATATTGCAGCCAATCCGGAAAAAAATGCGGATCGCCTGACGCTTGCAAAAGTTTTGTATAATACCATGCGTGTTTTGGGCGTAACCGCAGACCCGCTGACAGACAGCGGTACATTTGACGAGCTGAACGCGCTGAGCGGTGCGGATAAAACGGCGGCAGAGGCAGTTGTATCCGCAAAACTGATGATCGGTTCAGACGGCAGACTCGGCCTTGCAGATCAGATGACACGTGCAGAAGCGGTTACGGTAATGGAGCGTATTTTAAAACTTTCCATTCCGGCAAAAGTGCAGACCGGCAACGGATATGTTTTGGAAAATGAAAAGTACAAAGTAACGGTTTCAGAGGCGGGTGCCATCCAGATTATTACGGACGGTCAGCAGTATGATTTCAAGCCGTCGGGCAGAATGGTGTACTCCGAAACGACGCCGGATTTGAAATTGCAGAATGTGGAAGAAGAAAAAGTAACCTACAACATACCTTCCTGGACACTTTACGGCACAGAAGGCGGTATGATCGGTGAAGCGCATGAATTTCATGCAATGGAGAGCCATGTGGAAGGCAGAACCGAGAACCTGTTTGCTGCAGGTATCGTAAAGGATTATAAAGATTTTACCGTACAGGCTAATGAAACTGAAATTATACTGACCGGCACGGCAGACGAATACGGACAGCCCAAATTTGTGATTTCTTTAGAGCAGGGCAGTGCCCATCCGAAGCTCAAGATGGAATATACCTATGCAAAAGACGGATATTATACATTCGGATATAACGGATTCCCGGAATATGAAGTTGCCGAGATTGACGAGCTTTGGCAGCCTATGGTATGGACAGAAAAACGCTTCCCGGAACAGTCTTATGTAACACCGGAATATCATCTTCCGGCAGCAGGCACCGGTGTTTGCTACAAAGGATATACCTTATTCTTTGCGGTAGCCAGCGAGGATATCCCCTATAAAATCCCAACCTATGAAAATTCCCGTTACGGCGCCGTTCTGCGCAGTCTGGAGGGAAAAGTACAGCCCCAGCTTTACGCACCGTTCTATGGCAGCCAGGATTCAAAAGTTACAGCCGGCGGCAAGATGGAGCTGTTAACAGAAATATCAATTTATAAAGGCGACATTGAAACCGTTTTGGAAGATATTGTTACAGACAACTATGGTTATTACGATTTCCGATCCAACGGCAATATTTCCATGAATGGTGTTATTGAAAATATGATCGGTTATGGCATGAATGATTATTATTCAAAATTCATGCCGGAATATAAAGGCTTTTCTTACGAAAACGATGCACCCGGGACCACCAAAAACGTATCGGCGGTACATCCTGCATCATTAGCACTTGTGTTTGACGATAAAGATTTGTACGACAACCGCGGATTGCCTTTGTCGGAATATATGATGTCCCGTAATGATCTGACTTATAAATATGTGGAAACGGCATCCCAGGGCAGCAATGAGCTGGGACAGCCGAGCATGAAAATGAATGAATATGCGGCACTGTATCAAATGAGCGGCAATACCGTTAAAGCTTATTACGATAAGATGAATGAAAAGAGCGGTGCGGCAAAAACGGACTGGAAACAGGCAATGGTTTATTACAATGCAACCGGAGATGAAACGTATCTTAACATTGCAAAAGAAGGCGCAGATAAATACATTGAAACCAGATTGTCTGAATATGCGCCTGATTTCAGCACATTGGGCTCCAGTTGGTGGCATTTCTTCTGCCCGGATTATGTAGAATTGTATGAACTCTACGAAATTACCGGTGAGCAGAAATACTTAGACGCCGCACATACCGGTGCAAGACGTTTTGCCATGTTCTTATGGTATACGCCGCAGGTACCGGACGGCACAACCCATATCAATGAAAACAATGAAGCGCCGAAATATGCGTACAACCGCGGTATTATGCCTATGTATGCAGAAGAAAAAGATATCGAAGCGTGGATTGTTTCGGAAATTGGTCTGCATGCTGAAGCCGCGTTTACCAGCCACGGACACAGAGGTATATTTATGGCATTCCATGCGCCTTACTTTATGAAAATCGGCGCGGATACAGACGATGAATTCTTAAAGAGCATTGCACGGCATGCGGTAGTCGGACGTTATGAAAACTTCCCCGGCTATCATATCAACACCGCTTATACCGACGTATATATTCCGCAGGACTTCCCGTTTAAAACCTATGAACAGCTGACATATAACTCCTTCCACTATAATCATATCTGGCCGCACGCAACCATGCTTCTGGATTTCCTCTATGCGGATATCTATGATAAAACCGACGGGGCAGTTGATACGAACGGTATTTATATTGATTCGTATGCCTATGTAAAAACCCATGCGTACGGCGCACTGCCGGGCACTTTTTACGGGCTGGAAAATGTATATCCGTATATGCCGGAAAAAGTTTTGACCATTACCAATCCCCAGCTCAACTATGGAACTTACCGTGCAGATAATACGTTCTGTATCGTTCTGACCAACCAGTCGAAAAAAGATGTTTCTGCAACCGTTACCATCAATGCGGAAGAAATTCCGCTTGAGACCGGCAAAACCTATACAGCCAATGTTTGGGTGAATAACGTAAAATCTGAACCGATTGTTATTGAAAACGGAACATTTAATGTTTACGTGCCAAAAGAAGGCGTATATGCGCTTACCATTGAAGGCATTTCAATTCAACCCAGCCTTGCACCTGCTGAAGAAGGCACCTTGTTTGGCGAACAAAGCTCCAACATTCAGCCGACTGCGATCGGAAACGTTCGTTCTATGGTACTGGGCTTTGGTGAAGGTACAGAAACGGTTTATATCTATGCAGATTCAACCACCGCCCAGGTAAAGGAAATGGAAGTTACCTATACCGTAAACGGTGAAACCAAAACGGAAAAAGATGTGAAACATCCGTTTGAGTTTACTTTGCCTTATGGCGACGATTTCAGTTTTTCTGCAAAACTGACCGGTGCGAATGGAAATGTTGTGGAAATACCTGCAACAAAAGTAAGCAAATAAACAAAACAAAATATAAACTAAAAATCACAGCCGGCGCGCAGATATTCTCCGCCGGCTGTGTTACATTTTTATTAAATTTATAGGGAATACGGTTGACTTCCGCTTTTTTGTATGATACTATAACATATATAATGCTGGAAAGGTGGATTTTGGTGCAGCTCTGGAAAGAAAATAAATATTTTAAAATTTCTTTATGTGCGTTTGCCGTCATTGCCGCGTCGGTTGTCTTGCTGTTGATTGCGCAGAACATAGGCGTGCTAATGAAATGGATATCTATGCTTTTAGATATTCTTTCTCCGTTTATTTGGGGCTTTTGTTTTGCCTACGTATTGAATTATCCGTATAAATGGCTTATGGAAATGTTAGGAAAGATCCCGAAATTACGCGGAAAACTTTCAGAGACTGCCAAGCATGTCATTTCGATTGTATTGGTTTACCTGGTCGCTATTGCATTAACAGTTCTGTTTTTCTATGCAATCGTACCGCAGATTGTGAAAGCACTGGCAGATTTTATAGAAGTGCTTCCGTCGTATATTGAATATGTTTCGCTGTCTGTCCGAAAGTTCTTGTTTGACTATTTAGAACGCTATGATATGTCGCAGAAAGATATTTTGACCGTTATGACAGAAATCGGGAAACGTATCACAGGTGAATTTGAGCTGTCTAATCTGTTAAACCGTACCATTGATATTATTACAACAACTTCGATAAAATTAAAAAATATATTTTTAGGATTGATTGTTTCTATTTACTTCCTGCTGGATAAGCAGAAATTCCGTGTGAGCTGTAAAAAAATGCTGTATGCAGCTGTTCCGGAAGAAAAAGCGGATCATATTATATCGGTTCTGCAGTTTACAGATAAAACATTTGGAAGTTTCTTCATTTCCAAAGTGCTGGACTCTACCATTATCGGTATTTTGAATTATCTGTTTATGGCAGTTATGAATATGGAATACGCAGTCTTGATTTCTGTTTTGGTAGGCGTAACAAACGTAATTCCTTTCTTTGGTCCGTTTATCGGCGGTATTCCATCGGTTCTGCTGCTGCTCCTGGTCAATCCGTGGCATGCGCTGATCTTCGGTGTGTTTAGTATCATTCTGCAGCAGTTTGACGGAAACTTTTTAGGACCTAAGCTTATGGGCGACTCTATGGGCATTCGGGCGGTATTTGTTGTTTTTGCCGTTATTGTAGGCGGCGGATTGTTTGGTGTAGCCGGTATGTTTATCGGTGTTCCGCTGTTTGTTGTGCTCTATACACTGTTTGCTGAAGCAGTTGCACAGCGGCTGAAACAGAAAAAAATTCAGCCGGATAAAATCAAATAAAATGTAAAGAGGAGAAAACAGCCGTTTTCCCCTCTTTTGCTATATTTGAATCTGCATACATTTGCATTTTGAAAAAGACATCGTCTGTTTTTTGCACAAAACCTGTTGAAACAAGGTATATCCTCTTGAAATATCAGGAAAAATATGT
>CALXJH010000055.1 GCA_944388555.1 uncultured Clostridia bacterium | reverse complement strand
GATGGTAACCGTTGTCCCTTTGACGTAAGTGCTTTCAATGTCGATTGTTCCGTTATGCGCTTCTACCATTTCTTTGGCGATTGCAAGTCCGAGTCCTGTTCCGCCCATTTCACGGGATCTTGCTTTGTCTACTCTGTAAAAACGCTCAAACAGCATGGGAAGATCTTTTTCCGGAATACCGATACCTGTATCGGATATTTTAATATATATATCTTTTTCCTGCTGTCCGCATAATACGGTAACACTGCCGTGGGCAGGCGTATATTTGATGGCGTTGGACAATATGTTGATGATCACTTGCCGTATCCGATCGGGATCCACCTCAATTTCGTCTGTCTGGCTGCCCGGCACATACGTTAAAGTCAGCTGCCGATTTTTCGCCTCAATGCGCATAGTATGCACAACGTCGGAAACCAAAGCGGAAATGTCGGTTCGTTCCGGTTTTAAAACCTTATGGGAATGATCAAGCTGAGATAATACCAAAAGATCACGTACTAAACGCGTCATCCGGTCGGCTTCGCTGTTGATAACCTGCAGAAAACTTTTGGCTGTTTCGGGATCGATGTCTGATTCTAAAAGCGTCTCGGCATAACTTTTGATATTGGTCAGCGGTGTGCGCAGCTCATGTGAAACATTTGCAACGAATGCTTTGCGGGAGTTATCCAGCTTTTGCTGGCGGGTGATATCGCTTATAGCGGCGATTACACCTGAATTTTTCTGTCCTTTTGTGCGGAAAGGCGCAAAATGGATAGATAATACGGCGTTTTCGGTTTCAATCTGCCAGTCGCATTTTGCTGTGCTTTTTTTTGAAATAATGTCCTGAAGAGCAACAGAAATTCCAAAAGGTGAAAATGTTTCGGTGAAGGTATACGATTTGCGCTTGGGCAGTTTTAACATTGCTATGGCTGCCGGGTTGGTATGCGTAGAAAAACCGTTGCTGTCAAACGCGATAATGCCGTCTTCTAAGTTGCGGATGATGACCTCAATTTTATTTTTCTCTCCCTCAATTTCATTTAAGGTGCCTTTTAATCTGGACGCCATTGTATTAAAAGTGGTGGTTAGCGTTCCAATTTCGTCTTCACCCTGCACATGGATGGTGGTATCAAATTCACCTTCCGCAATTTTACCTGCTTTGAGGGTTAAATCCCGAATGGGGACAGTAATGGTGCGGCTCATGAAAAAGCCGATCACAATTGCCAGAACGGCGCCATATAAAAATGCCTGCAAAATAATGCGGAAAATGGTGTAAGAGATAGCGGAAACTTCTTCTTTATTATCTGTTATGTAGATAATATAGGCAGGTTCTCCGTTTTCCATTACCGGGTATGCAAAATCCATTGCAGAGGAACGCTTGGAAATGGCATTTCCGGTTGTTCCGCTCATGGCGGTTATAATATTATCGGTTATGCCGGAGTAGCTGTCTTTGTCGTCCGATCCGTCTATATAAAGGCCGCTTTTTCCTTCTAAAATATAGTAATTTCGGTTGTTATTGATTCCGAGCCGGCTAGAGCCAAATGCGTCCATGACTTCACCGATTTTTGCAACACGGTCGGGCTCTGAAAGACAGGCGGTAAGACTGGTGCCCAATTGTCCCGAAAACTCTGCTTCCATCTGATCTTTAAATTGGTTTAAATAAAAAGAAGAAACGCTGGTGAGCATAAATGTCCCGGACATCAGAATCACCGCGAATATGAACAATATAAAAATTAAAATCAATTTCCACTGCAGTTTATGCCTCATAACCGATATCACCGTTTCTGTTATTTTTTACGAACATTAGCATTCTTATTATATCCGCTTTTCAAAAATCTGTCAAGAATGGCTTGCGGAAACATAGTATTTGTGGTAAAATAGATTATTATATCAAGTAAACAGAAGGTGAACGGAACATGGAAAAAATATTGGAAAATCTAAAGAAAAATAATATGCAGCCCTATTTTGTGCAGACAAAGCAAGAGGCTATGGAACTGCTTAAAACCCTTATACAACCAGGTCAAACGGTTTCCTGCGGCGGATCGGTGACTTTGGATCAGCTTGGCGTTTTGCCGTTTCTCCGAAACGGCGCATATACGTTTTTAGACCGGTATGCCCCTGGACTTACCCAGGAAGAAACGGCCGACCTGTTCCGCAAGGTTTTTTTTGCTGACGTGTATCTTGCCAGCGCCAATGCGATTACTGAAGCAGGAGAAATATATAATGTGGATGGAAACGGAAATCGTGTGGCAGCGATTTTGTTTGGGCCTAAAAGTGTAATTTTAATTGTGGGCAAAAATAAAATCGTGCCCGATTTAAAAGCCGCAGCCCAGAGGGTAAAAGCAATAGCGGCGCCGCTGAACTGTAAGCGTTTGGGATGTAAAACCTATTGCGCGGAAACAGGAAGCTGTATTTCTCTGCAGAATCCCGATGCGCAAATGGCTGCCGGATGTGCCTCCGACACAAGAATTTGCTGTGCATACACTGTTTTGAGTCATCAGCGTATAAAAAACCGCATAAAAGTAATTATAGTGAATGAAGATTTGGGGTATTGATAAAAAAATGAAATAAAAAAGTCATAAATATCCTCTTGAATTGTAAGAGAGAAATTGCTATAATGACTATCAGGAGCGTGATAGAATGGAAAAAGAACAAAATAAACAGCAGCGAAAGAAAAAACATCCGCACGCAGATAAACGGGTGGTCATACTTATGGCTGTTGCCCTCATTTTAATTATATTCGGCACTTGCTCAGCCCTGGCAGCGTCTTATGATAAAATTTACCGCGGTGTTTCTGTTTGCGGTGTGGATCTTGGCGGAAAAACAACCGAGGAAGCCTATACACTTCTTTGTGAACAGTTTGGTGATGCCGTGCCTTCTATTTCGGTTTCTGCAGAAGGAAAAACGGTAGATATTCCGTTTGCCGATGTGGCAAAATATGATTTTAAGAAAACAGCAGAGGATGCATTTGAAGCAGGCAGAAGTAATTTCTTTACAAGCTTTATGTCTTATATAACGCCTTTCGCAGACAGAAAAGTACCGTTGGCGGCGGAAATTGATCAGCAGCAGCTGCAGGCGGCACTTATCGGACTGCAGGCAGAAATAAAAGACGGATATCAGGAAACGACCTATGCGCCGGAACAAAATATGCTTGTGATCCGTACCGGGCATGCCGGCAAGGCGCTGGATATAGAGAAATTACAGGACGAAATTGTTTCTGAACTGGAGCAGAGGGAAGATGTAGCAATCGAAGCCGCGGTGACAGAAAAGGCGTTTTCAACACCGTCGGCAGATGAAATTTATGAAGCGGTGTACAGTGAGCCGCAGGACGCTTATTATGACAAGGAAAACAATAAATTTGTTCCGCATAAGGATGGGTACAGCTTTGATAAAACTGAGGTAGAAAGCGTTTTGGAAAAGGCACAGCCGGATTCGGAGTATAAAGTACCGCTGACAGTTGTGCAGCCGCAAAAAACAACCCAGGCGCTGGAACAAGAGATGTTTTCCGATCTTTTAGCGACCTATACCACATACTACAGTGCAGGAAATGAAAATCGTACGCATAATGTGGCGTTGGCGGCCAGCAAGCTCAATGGGTATATTATGGTTCCCGGAGCAGTATTCTCTTATAACGGTGTTGTAGGAGAGCGTACGGCTGCGGCAGGTTATAAAAATGCAACGGTATATACCTCAAACGGTATGGAGGATGGGATAGGCGGCGGCATTTGCCAGGTATCTTCTACATTATACAATACCGTTTTGTATGCAAATTTAGAAGTGGTATCCAGAACGAACCACTCCTACCCGGTTTCTTATGTCCCGAAAGGGCAGGATGCAACCGTATCTATGGGATCTATCGACTTTTTGTTTAAAAACAATACAGCCAATCCCATTATGCTCAAAACGTATGTTGGCGGCGGAAAATGTACAGTCAGCATTTATGGCAAGAAGGAAAAAGATTTTAAAGTGACGGTTGAGAGTACCATTGTTTCGACCAATCCGTATACGGTTGAATACGAGGATAATCCGGAGATGGAAGAAGGTACCGAAAAAATAATCCGCGCAGGAATCACCGGCTATTCGGTGCGTACGGTGCGTAAAGTTACCATAGATGGCAAAACCACAACCGAAAACATGCCTTCCAGTGTATATACACCGTTGTCGCAGAAGGTAATGCGAGGGACGAAAAAAGCAGAGCAAACAACACAGCAGCCGACCGATACCCCGACGGATACCCCGGCAGATACACCGACCGATACCCCGGTGCAATCTCCTGCTGAAACACCATCCGGTGTTACGGAAAACGCAGGATCAGACTTGTCTGGATGGGCAGGCGAACAATCATAAGAATTTTAAAGGATTCCGGAAATGTATTCCGGAATCCTCGTTTTGGGTTTAAATCCACAACAGAGGCTTATAAGAAGCCTCTACATATTTTGCAGTATGATTTACAGAAAGGATATGCTAT
>CALXJH010000054.1 GCA_944388555.1 uncultured Clostridia bacterium | reverse complement strand
TTTTATAATATTTTGTATCTGCTGTTGCTACAAATTTAGGAGCAAAACGTCGTGTTTGCTCCTCTAAAAGATTTATATTGCTGTTTCCGGTTAAACCAATAATTTGGTATTTATCATGCTGGCGCTCTACAACTTGCAGCGTTTGTCTTCCAATTGAACCGGTTGAGCCTAAAATAGAAATTTTTTTCATTATAATATCACCTTACCCTAAAACAGGTAAATTTTTAATAAAATAGTAAACCAAGGGCGCAATAAATATTATGCTATCAATTCTATCCATTATACCCCCATGTCCTGGCAATATATGCCCATAATCCTTAATGTTGTATTGCCTTTTGATTAAGGAAGCGGCCAAATCACCAATTTCAGAAAAAACTCCGCAGAGCAAACCTAAAAGCAACAAGTAAACATAGTGAACTTGCACGTCAAAAAAGAACTGCACAATCCAGCCAAGTATAAAGTAGCACAACGCCACACCAATAATACCGCCTACAGCTCCTTCAAGCGTTTTTTTCGGACTAATTTCCGGACATAATTTATGCTTTCCTAAACTAACGCCGACAAAATATGCAAAAGTATCCGTCCCAAAGGCACCAACAAAAATCAAGAAAATGTTAAAGCTCCCGTTCGGTAAATTACGAACAAATACAATATGCGCCATTGTATAAACAATATAGACCATCATAAACAAAGATAGTGCAATATCTGTGACACGAAGTGATTTATGATATATCAGCATGATGACAAACATAATCACAACATATATAAATACGATAGGTGTAACGGTATTAAAAGAAAGTTTTTCAATAAACACGGCAACAGCTGCAAAAAGTAAACCGGCTATGTATAGCATAATATTTTTGTTCAGACCAACTGCCGTGTACATTTCATGCAGTGCATATAGGGAAATAATACCTACTGCTATTCTTAAAATTGTTACATTAGAAATTAAAATCAATAAAACGACTGCCCCGCCAATCAGACCAGTTATGATTCTTTGACGCATAACATTGTCCCCTCACAAAACAACTATATTTTATTTATTTAAGCCGCCGAATCTTCTGTCTCTGTTTTGATAAGACGCGATAGCTTTTAAAAGGTCATCCGGTGTAAATTCAGGCCATAACACATCCGTAAAGTAGTATTCTGCATAAGCAGATTGCCATAAAAGAAAATTACTGGTGCGAATTTCACCACCCGTACGGATAATCAATTCCGGATCGGCCACGTAATGAGTGTACATCATGGAAGAAAATAATGGTTCATCTATATCAGAAATTTTTAATTTTCCATCTACGCACATCTGCGCTATTTTTTTGCCTGCACGGACAATTTCATCTCTGCCACCATAACCAAGTGCAATATTTAATGTAATACCAGTTTCCTTTTCTGTTTGCTTTTCAACAAATGCAATTTTTTTCTGAAGAGAAGGTTCAAAGGCAGAAACATCACCAATTACACGTATTCGAAGATCGCTGTCGCCAAGCTGCCGTTTCCAATCACCAAGATAAAATCCCAAGAGCTTCATTATCCCTGAAACTTCTGCAGATGGACGTTTCCAATTTTCGGTTGAAAAGGCGTAAACAGTCATGTTTTTTACACCTGTATTTCGCGCAAACTCCGTTATTTTTCGTAAATTCTCGGCTCCGGCTTTGTGACCTGCTGTTCGTGGTAACCCGCGTTTTTCGGCATAGCGTCCATTTCCATCCATAATGATACCAATATGATTTGGAATTCTGGATACATCTATATCATATTTCAAGAATTTCAACTTCCTTTGCTTTAACGATTTTATCAATTTCTTTAATCGCATTGTCGGTTAAATTTTGGATGTCTTTTTCAATATCTTTCAAATCATCTTCCGTAATTTCACTATTTTTCTGCTGTTTTTTATAAGATTCTATTGCGTCACGGCGTATGGAACGAATCGCAATTTTGGTATCTTCTCCTGTTTTAGATAACCCTTTTACGATTTCTTTTCTGCGTTCTTCTGTCAAAGGCGGAAAAGAAAGACGGATAACTTTACCATCATTGGTTGGTGTAATACCAATATCGGAGGCAAGAATTGCTTTTTCTAATTCCTTCAATACAGAAACATCCCAAGGTTGAATCATCAATGTACGGGGATCAGGAACTGAAACCGTTCCAATTTGTGCAACCGGTGTCGGAACACCATAGTAATCAACTGTGATTTTGTTTAGAACGCCAGGATTTGCTCTTCCGGCACGGATAGACGCAAACTCTGTTTTCAAAACACCGATGCTCTTTTGCATTTTGTTTTCAATTTCTTGATAATTACCTTTCATAATGGTTCCTCCCTATTTTTATTTCTCACATACTATAGTTCCAATCTTTTCACCGCATATTGCTTTTACAATGTTCGACGGTTGATCTAATCCAAATACAAGAATTGGAATCTGATTATCCATACATAAAGAAGTTGCGGTAGAATCCATGACTTGCAGTCTGGAATTTAAGACATCTATGTAGGATAATTTTTCATAACGCACAGCATTTGGATTCTGATGGGGATCGCTATCATAAACTGCATCTACTTTTTTAGCAAGCAGGATAATTTCTGCCTCAATTTCCGCTGCGCGCAGAGCTGCCGCAGTATCTGTTGAGAAAAATGGATTACCGCTGCCGCATGCAAAAATGACTACTCTTGCTTTTTCAAGGTGACGTACCGCTCTGCCTCGAATATAAGGTTCGGCTATTTGCCGCATTTCGATCGCCGTTTGAACACGGACGGGAACATTTTTACTCTCTAATGAGTCTGCGAGAGCCAATGCGTTGATTACGGTTGCCAGCATTCCCATATGATCTGCCCTCGTTTGATCCATCCCTTTGTTTTTGCCAGTCCGACCACGCCAGAAATTACCGCCGCCAACAACAACGCCAACTTCAACGCCCATTTCAGTACAGATTTTTATCTGATCACAAATTGAACTGATAACATCTTGGTCTAAGCCAAATCCCGCTGTACCGGCAAGCGCCTCACCGCTGATTTTTAGTATGACTCTTTTATATTTTGGTTTCTCCATGCTAAACTCCGTTTCTGCCTTACGGCTTTATATTTGCTTTATTTTAACGTAATGTATTTAAAGCGCATAACATTTCTTCAAGCGTAGTTGCAGCATTGATAAGCAACTTAGCATGTGCAGCGTTATGCATACCTTTAATGTACCAACACATATGTTTCCGAGATTCGCGTATACCAATGTATATGCCCTTGTAAGAAAGAATGTAATTCAAATGACGAATTGCAGTGTCTAAAACCATATTTTTGTCTGGTTCAGAAATTGACTGCGAAAAAATAAAGGGATTTCCAAGTGCGCCGCGTGCAACCATAACTCCATCACATCCGGTTATAGACCGAACTGTAGTTATAGCGCTTTTATCAAAAATATCACCGCTTGCAATAACGGGAATAGAAACAATTTGTTTAATATGCGCAATACTTTCCCAGTCAGCTTTTCCGGAATAAAAGGCTTCTCGTGTTCGTGCATGAATGGTTATAGCAGCAGCACCGCATTCTTCAGCCATTTTTGCAAAAGAAAAACAATTCACGCTTTTTTCATCCCAGCCCAATCGAAATTTAACAGTTACAGGCATTTTTATAGATTTACAAACGCATGAAATAATTTCAGAAGCAAGCTGTTCATTCCGCATCAAGGCGCAACCGTCACCGTTATTTACAATTTTAGGTGCCGGACACCCCATATTGATGTCTAAGATATCAGCGATTCCCATATCTTCGATTTTTTTTGCACTTTCGGCCATAATCGTGG
>CALXJH010000053.1 GCA_944388555.1 uncultured Clostridia bacterium | reverse complement strand
CACTTCACTCTCTGCCGGAACAATTTCTTTTGCAATAATTTTTCCGGCAGGCTGAGTGTCTTCTTCGTACTGGATAGATCCGCTATCTGAAATTGCCTTTGCGGTAAAGTCACGCAAGCTTTGTATTTTAATTACATACTCTACATCTTTATATTCTCCGGTTTTTGTAATTTGATCAGGACCTAAAATTTTAAAGGCAACAAGGCATATAACACCAAGTATAACAACAATTATAAACGCATCCAATATATTAAATTTAACCTTCTTCATTATGCAGCCTCCTCTTCATTTGTGTCTAAGCCCCAAACTACACTTGTGCAAGCAAAGTTTTCGCCTCTTATATAGCAAGTTTTGCCGTAAAACAGCTCATAATTATTTACGCTGATATTTGTATCAGTAATGACTGCATCGTTTGTTGTAACATGAATCAGAATTCTAAATTTTTTGGGAACCACATAGCGTGTATAGTTCCCGGTTGTTTCATCAAGGAATACATCTTCATAAGGAGTCACATCGACAGCGCCAATTTTTCCAATTTCTATTTGTTTGGTAGAGTCATACACAACATCTCCGACATCAAACTCATCGGCAACCTCTTGCGGGACATTAGAGACACAAAGCGTATAACCAAACGCACCACCTTGTACCTTTGTTTTTATAATGTTGTTTGATCGCAAGTAATAATATCCGCCAGCAAGAACACAAATGACTGCCAGTACAATTAACGCATCAACAAGTGTAAATTTTTTTTTCATTTTTATTTCCTCCGTGCCGTTTTATCATATAGTTCTTCAATACGTCTTGTCATAATTTGTGCGGTGTAAGATTTTAAATATAGCTGCTTTGCTCCATTGGAAAGTGTTTGATATAGTTTCTTGTCTTCAAGCAAACGTTCCATTTGTTTGGCTAATGCCTGCGCATTTTGGCTTTCAAATAACAGCCCATTAACGCCGTTATGCACCAATTCAGGATTGCCACCGTAATCGGAAGCTATAATAGGCTTCCCAACACTCATACCTTCCAATAAAGATAAACTTGTAGCTTCTGTTCCGAAGGAAGCATTGATGTTTACATCAATAACATTCATAATAGATGTAACATCTTGGATATGGCCTAAATACATAACATTGCCTGAAAGATTTAATGTTTGTATTTTTCTTTTAACGGAGTCAACATAACTGCCTGTTCCACAAATAAAAAACTTGGCTTGTGGGTATTTTTCCTTTAATACAGATGCTGCTTCCAAGAAATAATCATGACCTTTAATATTTTCAACTCTTGCGACCATTGCAAATACAAAGTCTGTATCGGACAGATCATAAAACTTTCTGGCGCGTATCATTTCTTCAGGTGTATATGTCTTAATGGGATCCACACCGTTTGGTATAACAACAATTTTTTTGCCTGAAACACCGGCTTCGGTTAAGTTGTCTTTTGCTGCATGCGCAACGGCGATGATTCGGTTAGCCGTCATATTATTTATGAACCCGTTCTTTAATTTTCCAAAGCCTTTTGTAATTTGAGGCGGGTTCGGAAAAACGGAATGTCTGGTATAAATAACAGGTATGCCAAGCGTTTTTGCAGCAAGCCGGGCAGCAAAGCTGGCATGCGTATGCACAAGATTCGGAGCCTCTTTTTTAAAAATATCTCGTAAAGCCAGCATTCCTTCTTTGGTATAAGATGCATCTGCAATACCAGGCGCTTCAATATATGGAGTAGATGTTTGTTCAACGTATGGAATGAGTGCACTCCCCTGCGGCAAAACTAATTTCACGTGATACTTTGTGCGATCATAATTGCGGAGAAAAGTTAAGATACAGCGTCCTGCACCTCCGATATTTTTATCTGAGGTTACGTTAATTACGTTAATCATGCAGCTACCTCCGCTTTTTTATTTAAAATGCAAAGCACACTTGCAACACCGACTATGATCCAGAACAACAAAAATACACGGTAGTTATACCATACATTGTCGAACATTCCCTGAATTAAGAAACCAATCAATGTTGAAAAAAGTGCTGCGCCGAAAATAGAATACGTTTTATTTTGTGGATGCTTTGTTGCAACAAAAAGTTTTTTAAGAAGCAAAAGCATGAGTGAGGCAAAAATAACTAGGCCTAATACACCTGTTTCGGTAACGATCAGCAAATAAAGATTATGTGGATGTGGAGCTGTGATAGCGCCATAAGCGTATATAGGATAAACATGGTTAAACGCTTCTGTTCCCACACCTATGCCTGTTACCCAAAAGTCTTGCAGCATTCGAAGGGTACCTTCCCATATATAAACCCGGTAAGACGTTGAACTATCTGCAAGATTTCCGATGCTAAGCAGTCTTGTCATAACAGAATCCGGCAAGAAAAATAGGGAAAGAAACCCTAAAACGATGGCACGCAAAAACCATTTGCGATATAAGACAAACAAAAATAGCGCAACAGCCACTGCAATACCAATCCAGCAACCTCTGGAGTAAGTCAATATCATACAAACAGAGGAAAATAGCAATGCAGCTATACCAATATATTTTTTCCATAATACATTTGTGTGTATAACTACGGCAAGGTTAATCATAATCAATATAATCAGATATTCGCCATAAACATTCGGGTTCTCAAAAAAAGAAACAATTCTGCCTGATATATCTCCAAACATTTGGGAATCTTGCCAAATGTTTAGTTCTTGCGGTGTAAAATACTGATAAATGCCATAAGCAGAACAGAATATGGATGCAAAAACCAGTAATTCAAAAATAGATACCAATTTTTTTCGGTCAGAGATCAAATTGATAATCAAATAATAAATCATAAGGAAAGCAATATAAACAAGGACACTTTTTAGGCTGGAAATTTTAGCATATGAGTTTACAACGCCCCAAATGAATATTGCACCCATCAAGAAAACAAAGAGGTTTACAGAGGAATATTGGAGTGTAAAACGTCGTGGTAGCAGAAGTGATTTTACAATGAATACGCATAAAAGTGCGAGTCCGCAAGCCACTAAAAGCATGGTGGGGAAAAATGGCAGAACAGTGATATAGAGGATTAAAAATTCAGACGTATATCGAAAAGCAAAAGTTGCAATTATAAGCAAACAAAATGCAGCGGCAAATGGAAGAATGCCAAATACCAAAACAACAAGACCGCAAAAAATTCCCCAAAGAATAGCTGTTTTATAGCTGATATTCAGATTTTCAGTTTCAACATAACTTTCAAGCTTATGCAAAAAACAAGAAGAAGTTATGAGTTCTGACAAACTATTTTTGATAAAAAATAATATAATACCTGGTGCAAAGAATAGAAGTTTAAGTAAGCATGATCTTTTGCTGTCAGAAAGACATAATGTGCGCAGAGTAGAAAGTGCTGTT
>CALXJH010000052.1 GCA_944388555.1 uncultured Clostridia bacterium | reverse complement strand
CATATTCATTTCCCTGTCCATTAAACTGAAATGTTCCAAGTGCATACCAGCCGGTGATACCTGCTGTCAAATCTACACGTATATCTTCTACTTTTCCGTCATGATATACCTGATAGAGCGCATTTGTATCATTATTGCTGTTGACAACCTTATATATATATATTGTCACTTCATTTCGGGTGTCAATTTTAGGATCCCATTTTGCTGTACCGCCTACATCTCCGCAATATTTCGTTCCGGAATTTCTAAATCCGAACAATCCGGACATAATCCATTCACCTGAAAGCTCTGTATATCCTTCCATACGTATATTATTCACATCATCATCGCCGACTGTTGCTTCGGGCGGAATGGTTGGTTCTGGTTCGGGTTCGTTTGGCTGTACAGCAGCATCTGTTGGGGTAAATCGCACCGCAGACGCTCTGGTATATCCGCCAGCCTCCGATTTAACCAACTGCACACCTTCGCCCTTTGCTCCGGTAAAATTAAAAACGCCTAAATTGATCCAACCCGTATCCTCTTTGTTTTGATCGATCGACCGTTCAAATGTTTTATCGGCATCATATGTAACAATAATGGTTGCGCCGGGTGCCGAGTTGCCACCCATATTATAAAATTCAACCATCGCATTTCCTGCTTGAATCGGAGACTTGAATGTTGAAGCCGCCCCTATGACGGTTGTATAATAACTTAGAACATCGCCATACCCTGTAAGCCCTGACTGAACCCAATCTTCGTTCTTCTGGTATGCACTGTCATCTGTTGTGATTATAATTCCATCTTCGTTTGTATCCGGCATATTCTCAACAGGAGGCGCTTGCTGCTCTGAAGAATCCTCCGGAGCATTTTGTACAGGCTCGTTTTTAATATTCTGTTCCTCTGTTGTTTCGGTAAAACGAACTTGATTGATTCGTGTATTTCCTGATGTACGTGTTACCTCAACACCTTCTCCTTTTACACCATCAAAAGTATAAATTCCAAAATCTGCCCAACCGTCACCTGCCGTTTGCTGATTAAATGTAAACTCAGCAATTTGATCGGTTTGATAAGTAATTCTAACTTTCAACGCCGGATCTGCTTCGGTAGAAAGGTTATAAAACTCTATTTTTACGTTGCCAGCCTTTTGCAAAGGTGATGCAAAGAAGGCACTTGTTCCTTCCTCTCTGGCATACATGGTTTTTGAATCATTGTAGCCTTTGAGTCCGGATGCCAGCCAGTTACCTGCTGAAGAGAAATACTCGGATTCCAAATCCACAACATATTCAGCTGCAGATACCGGAAGCACATGAAGCATAAGAACGCATAACAGTACACTCATCCATCTTTTCATTTTTTCATCTCCTAATTTATTTATCTTTAAATTTATTATAGCTTTTTACCAAAAGTTGTGATATAATAAATTGGCTTTCATTTTTTCATTTTTTGGTTCTCAGGAGGGAACTATATGTCTTTGGAAGTTTTGTTTGCATTTAAACACCATCAACCATCTGGTTACAATTTTAAGTTACATAAACACGCTTATCATGAATTTATATTTTTCTTAAAAGGCATGGGAGAAACAAACATAAATAGCATGCCCTATGAATACAAAGCGATGGATATCTGTTTTACACGTCAGGGGGATACACGTGATCATAAGGCGAGAAGGCGTACCGTGTTTATTTGTATTGGTTTTTATGGAGACTTGTCGGATGAAATGAAGAGCGGCATCTATTCAGGAAAAAAAGCTGCCGAAATTCTTCCTGCGGTGCTGGAAATACAAAAAGAATTTATGCAAAAACTTCCTGAATACCAAGGGTTATGCAATTTAAAAATGCAGGAAATTTTACTAAAATTACTGCGGATCAATATGAAACAAATTACCAAAAATTCTATTCAGGGCTTGATAAAACGTATAGATTCTGATAAAATATATAATATGAGAGTTGAGGAGATGGCAAAAGAGCTTTCATACAGTTATGATTACTTCCGTCATGAATTTAAACGACAAACAGGCTTATCTCCTAAAACCTATTTGATGAAAAACCGCATTGCGCACGCAAAGGTGCTTTTAACAACAGAAGATTACTCCTGCACGTTAATCAGCGAAATATGCGGATTTTCCACTTCCGCACAGTTCACTTCAATCTTTAAAAAAGAAACGGGACTAACGCCTATGAACTACCGAAAATGCCATAAAAACACGTAATTGTACATACTGCGCATGACTATTAGGGAGGTATCCACGCATGAAAATAGCTGTGATCGGTTATAGCGGTTCCGGGAAATCCACTTTTGCTAGAACGCTTGGAAAAAAACTGAACATACCGGTCCTGCATTTAGATACAGTGCAGTTTACTGCTGGCTGGCAGGAACGTAATTTAAACGAAGGACAAGAAATCGTAAAACAGTTTATGCAGCAGAATAAAAACTGGATTATTGACGGAAATTACAAAAAATTTTTCCGCGCGGAGCGTTTACAGCAAGCTGATAAGATTGTATTTTTTAATTTTCCCGCTTTAAAATGTGTATATCAGGCTTTGTGTCGATATTTTAAATACCGCGGAACAACTCGTGCTGACATGGCGGATGGCTGCAATGAAAAATTTGACTATGAATTTTTTAAGTGGATAATAAAAGACAGCCGCACACCGGAAAGGAAAAATGTTTATAAAGAAATATGCGCACGTTATCCGGAAAAAATACTTATTTGCAGAAATAAAAAAGAAAGAGAACTTTCTGAAAAAATGATATTATGCGATTATAAATAATGCTATAAAAAATTACATATATTTCAAAAGAAAGAGGCGATATTATGGAAGCAATTCTACAAAATTTATCTGCGATATCCTGGCAACAGGTTGTTATGTGGATAATCGGAGGCATTTTGATTTTTCTTGCCATTAAGAAGGATATGGAACCCACGCTGCTTTTGCCAATGGGATTCGGCGCAATCTTGGTCAATCTTCCCTTTTCAGGTGCGATTGGAGTGGATGGCGCTCTAACAACATTATACAACGCCGGCATTGCCAATGAGTTATTTCCCTTGATTTTATTTATAGGGATTGGCGCAATGATCGACTTCGGTCCATTGCTTGCAAACCCCAAACTAATGATTTTCGGTGCCGCTGCGCAGTTTGGTATTTTCTTCACTCTTTGCTTTGCCTCCATGTTTTTCCAGACAAACGATGCAGCATCTATTGCGATTATCGGCGCGGCTGATGGTCCAACCTCCATTGTAGTTGCGCAAAAACTCCAGTCAAATTATATTGGAGCAATTATGGTTGCCGCCTATTCTTATATGGCGCTTGTTCCTATTATTCAGCCACCTGTTATAAAACTTCTTACAACCAAAAAAGAACGAAAAATCCGCATGGAATATGCCCCAAAAGAAGTTTCAAAACTGACAAAAATTCTTTTCCCCATTGTAATTACATTGATAGCAGGTATTACTGCACCCGCTTCTGTGGCATTGGTCGGATTTTTAATGTTCGGCAACTTAATTCGCGAATGTGGTGTTTTAAATTCACTATCTGAAACAGCGCAAAAAGTTCTGGCAAATCTTGTAACCATTTTCCTTGGTATTACAATAGCCACACAGATGCAGGCCGAGAACTTCCTTCGCGCAGAAACATTGTTGATTTTAGCATTAGGATTGCTGGCTTTTATTTTCGATACAGCGGGCGGCGTTCTGTTTGCAAAGTTTATCAACCTTTTCTTAAAGAAAAAAATGAATCCCATGATCGGTGCTGCCGGCATTTCGGCATTTCCAATGTCCGGACGTGTTATTCATAAAATGGGATTAAAGGAGGATCCGCAAAACTTTTTACTGATGCATACCATTGCAGTAAATGTTTCTGGACAGATTGCTTCAGTTATTGCGGGCGGATTGATATTAAACTTTTTCTTGTAATAACTCCTTATTTCAGACATAAACATATAAATCTTAGCTTACAAACCAATAAAACCGTTTAGAAAGGATGGAATACTGATGAATTTTTCTAATTTTGTTCATCATTTAACCTATATGGGACAAGGCATGCTCACTATCTTTATAGTAATAGGCATTATTATCTGTGTTGTTTATTTACTGAATAAACTAACCTCCGAAAAAAAAGGAGGAGATCAATGAAAGGGCTTGCTTTAAAAAAAGAAACCAATAAATTTGTATTCAGCAACTTTTTAGTTTTAGCCATTGCTGGCATCATCAATTCTATAGGCGTTGTTATGTTTCTTTCGCCTTTAAAACTATATGACAGCGGGTTTTCAGGTACATCCATGCTCCTATCCCAAATTACACCGGAATATTTATCTCTTTCTTTTTTCTTGTTGGTTTTAAATATTCCGTTTTTCCTGTATGGATTTAAAAAACAAGGTATACAGTTTACAGTATATTCTATTTTCACCGTTACTATCTATTCTATATCTTCATACCTGATAACCTATGTTTTCCCGGTTGATGTTTTCTCTGCTTCCCCATTTGCAGAAAATGACTTATTTTTATGTTCAGTATTTGGCGGAATAATTTCCGGAATCGGAAGCGGACTAACCATAAGATTTGGCGGCGCAATTGACGGCGTGGAAGTCATGGCGGTAATTTTTGCCAAACGAATCGGCATAACTGTCGGCACTTTTGTGATGATATATAATGTCCTGCTTTATATAACAGTAGGCTTTATCATGCAAAGCTGGATATTGCCTCTTTACTCCATCATTACCTATTTTGCCGGTCTGAAAACGATTGACTTCATCGTTGAAGGCTTAGATAAAGCAAAAGCCGCAACTATTATCACCACGCGTGCAAATTCTGTCAGTCAGGCACTGTCTGAAGAATTTGGAACAGGGATAACAATTTTTAGCGCCCACGGTTTTTATTCCTCTGAAAAAAAGTCTGTCATCTACTTTGTGATGAATCGGTTTCAAATTTCAAAAATGAAACGTTTGGTGCATGAAAATGACCCTTCTGCTTTCATATCTATTTCGGAAGTTTCCGACCTGTTTGGCAGCGTTACACACGAATAATCTTGCATCCAATTGTCAATGTGTATCTTTTTAGTCAAGACCTAAAAATCTTATAATAAATATTAAAAAAGCAGCAGAATAATATTCCGCTGCTTTTTTAATTTGTACTTATTCTTAAATTTTATAAAACAACACTGTATAACATATAATTATAATTTATATAGCATTAAACCAATCCCATTAAATATTCCACTGCAATTGCTACAACCACCACGGCAAGAGAAATGATAAATCCATGTATCATTGGATTCACACCAGATTTTTTCATTTCTTTAAAACTTGTGTTTAATCCGATTGCCGCAAGCGCCGCGACCATCAAAAATTTACTCAATTCTTTGGCACCCTCAGAAACTGCTGCAGGTATAAATCCTGTGCTGTTAATGACTGCTAACGCTAAAAAACCTAATATAAACCACGGAAAAACCTTGCCTATTTTCACTTTACCTTTCACACTACCTGCATCTTGCGCCATCTGTTTACGCTTTACATGCATATTTACAAATGCAAAAACAAATACCGTAGGAATAATAGAAAGTGTTCTGGTTAATTTTACCATGGTTGCAAAATCGCCTGCCGCTTCCGAAAATGCATATCCTGCTGCTACAACACTGGAAGTATCATTTACGGATGTACCTGACCATAAACCATATGCCATATCAGATAGGCCCAACCAATGTCCCATGATTGGGAACAAAATAATCATTACCATATCAAACAAAAACGTCGCGCTCATGGCATAGGCAATATCTTTGTCCTCAGCATCCACCACAGGTGCAATTGCCGCAATCGCAGAGCCGCCGCATATACCTGTACCGGCAGAAATCAAATTTGAAAGTTTCCAATTTAATCCCAGCATCCTGCCTACCAGATATCCGCCCCCAAAACAAGTAAGTAAAGTGAATATCATAACCTCTAAAGACATACGGCCAACAGTAAAAATCGTTTCAACACTAAGCGAGGCGCCCAGCAGAATAATGGCAAACTTTAAGATTTTTTTGGATGTAAACTGAATGCCCTTTTTCATTGTTTTTCCCGGTTGATGCAACGAATTTATAAACATTCCTATAAACAATGCTATTACAGATGCACCAATCAAATGAATGGGTAACAATCCTTCTAAAAATTTCGCACCCCCTGCCACAATCAACGAAACTAAGATCCCTGGCAGAAATGCCGCACCGCTTTTCACAATCTTTCTCGCTCTTTCCATAATTTTAACTACCTTTCTGCCTGCAAATTCGTTGTATTTACTACAGGCTAAGTAACTTTTTGTTTCTTGTATTGATTTTACCATAATTTTATGATAAAATAAAATAATCAATTATTATACATTGATAATATTTTTTTATGAGGTGTATTTATGCTGGATCATAGAGTTGAAACTTTTTTAATGCTTTGTAAAACAATGAATTATCGAAAAACAGCCGAAATATTAAACATGACGCAACCTGCTGTTACACAGCATATACATTTTTTGGAGAATGAATATAAATGCAGACTTTTTCAATATGATGGCAGAAAGTTAAAACAAACTAAAGAGGCTCAAATTCTGCAACGGCATTATCAAAGTATGCTTTATAACCAACGTATGATTATGGAAGAACTTCGCCAAAGTCCGGACACGCATTTAAAAATAGGCGCTACAAAAACAATTGGTGAATACTTGATTCCAACTTTAGCAAAACATTTTATTGAAAATACACATGATTTACTGGATCTTACTGTTAAGAATACAAAAGAACTTTTAAAGGATATAGAAAATGGAACGCTTGACTTTGCGCTGATTGAGGGACGCTTTAATAAAAATCAATTTGGCTGGCGGTTGTATCGAAATGAACCGTTTGTCGGGATCTGCTCTTTAAACCACCCGTTTGCTAATCAAACTGTTACAATTGAAGACCTATTTCACGAAACGCTTTTACTACGTGAAAAAGGATCCGGAACACGTGAAATTTTTTATCAAACGCTTGTTCAAAACAGCTATACGCTTGAAAACTTTCAAAAGCAAATGGTTATCAGCAACTTTGCAACTATTTTAAATTTAACGGCTGCCAATCTCGGCATTTCTTTTGTATATGAAACAGTTGCAAACTTTGCTGCCGAAAAGGTCGCCGTCTTTAGGTTTACCCCTCAACCTATTATGGGACAATTTAATTATGTGTTTCTAAAAAATACTTCTGTAGAGGATAAAATACTCTACTTTGAAACGGCACAAAAAAAGAGCTGTTAAAATTATCACAGCTCTAATAAAGTTTTTGCGTTTTTGTAATATATTTTTTCAAGTGCTGAATCACCTATATCGAGTGATTCCAGGAGTTTCTTTTCCCAAGCCGGGCGATGCCATGGTGTATCTGATCCAAATAGCATTTTGTCTATACCATGTTTGTTTAAAATACGCAGTGCCGCTGAACGCGGCATTGCCGCATAACCAAAAGAAGTATCAAAATAAACCGGCAGTCCGCAAAGCAAATCAAGTACTTGCTGTGTATATCCATTTCCACCCCAATGCGCAAGTATCACCGGAGAATCAAACCACGAGAGCATTTTAGCAAACCGTTCAGGTGTTCCATGATACGGGGGCGCATATCCGAAATCTACACCTGCGTGAAACAAAGTGATCAGTCCTAACCGGCTGATTTTTCGGTACAACGGTTTTAACCGCACATCATCCACAAAAAAATTCTGATAATCCGGGTGGAGCTTTATGCCTTTTAACCCCATATCTTTGATCCGATCCAGTTCGTCCAGCGCCTGTTCGCTATAAGGATAGACCGAACCAAACGCCAAAATATGTTTTTTATCCTCTGCCTCTTTTGCAAAGTCATTGACTGCTCTCATTTGCCTTTCATTTGTAGCAATGCTCATAATTACACTCAATGAAACGTCATCCTCTTTCATCAACCGTTTTAACCCGGCTAACGTTCCATCTGTTTGGGGCATCAAGCCACCGGAATTATGCGAAAGTTTTAAGATCGCCCGCGCAGCAATTTTTTCTGGAAAGCAGTGCGTATGAAAATCAATCAACATACTTTTTCCTCTTTTCAAGATAAATTTAGCTCTTTTATCAGAAAATTTTCCAGTCTTTCTTCCCACGGCAACATGGTATAAGGAATAACATGTTTTATTTTCTGATTTGACAGCACAGAATAATGCGGACGAGATGCTTTTGTTTTGTAATCATCGCTTGTGCAAGGCGTAACCTTACAAGGAATATTTAATATTTTAACAATTGCACAGGCAAAGTCATACCAGGAACACTGCCCCATTCCTGTACAGTGGTAAAGACCATATTGTTTTGTCTGATAGAGTCTCAATAAATGCTCTGCAAGATCATCTGCATTGGTGGGACAACCAATCTGATCTGAAACCACATTCAAACTTCCCTTTTCTTTTGCAATAC
>CALXJH010000051.1 GCA_944388555.1 uncultured Clostridia bacterium | reverse complement strand
TGGTGCCTGTTTATTCTAATAGTCTTAAAGAAAACGCAAAACATGTTGTGTATGAAAAAAAATACGGAAACTCTTTTATAGGCGCGAATTTTTATTATACACATGCTAACAATCAATATTCGCTGGATGGAATTTACTTTCAAGAATTTCCGGTAGATATAGATGAATATTTTTGTACAAATGGTTGGTATAAAGATGGGTATTTATATCTTGAAACAGAGACGCAATATTATAAGTTAAAAGTAGATTGGCCGGATTATACGTATATCAAACTGGATGATAAAATTCTTGCATTTGAGCAACCGCCGGTAGTGGAGAATGACAGGACGTTAGTTCCCATGCGCTTTCTATTTGAGCAACTGGGCGATTCGGTTGCGTGGGATGAAGAAACGCAAACGGTAACGGCATCTAATGAATCAAATACAGTAACTTTTTCGATAGGCAGCCGCATTGCGGAAGTGAATAACGCACCTATAACAATGGATGTTCCGGCACAGCTTATCGGCGATAAAACCTATGTACCTCTGCGCTTTTTGTCTGAGAATTTAGGTTATACCGTAAGCTGGGATGAGGAAACAAGAACGGCAAGTGTTATAACGGAATAAACTTCAAAGTGTTAATCCATCTAAAATTTTTAGAGGAATTCGGATGTTTTTGAAAATATAATGGGTTAAGACAATATGACAATATCTAGTGTCTTTTGAGGATTTTAAACCTATAAACTAAAATAGCAAAAATAGGGAAGATACGATTGATACATATCTTCCCTATTTTATTTATCATGCTAAAGATTAAAAAGAATATCCCGTTTTAGTTTCAAAATTAAATATGATTTGCTAATTGAAAATCTATGGCCAAAATAAATACGCAATCAATAAAACTATATTTTTATTTTGCGAAATAAATCAAAGCTCCAAAAATACCGGTTATTAAAAAAGTTACAATTGCTGTAATCAGTTTAATCTTTATTTCATTAATATTTCTTGACAAGTATTGTAGGGTTTCGAGAGGCTTGCGAAATTGCCACAAAAGATATGGAAGACAACCGTAAAACTGTTATTTTCTACAAGGAAAAATTTTATGACGTACTTGTAGACCAACTATCCGAATATAAACTTACTGGTATTATGCGAGTCAACGGAGTTTTGCCAAGATATCACGGGAAAACTTTAAGTCTTACATTTGACGAGGTTGATGCAGAAAGCCTCGTATTACTAACTGACACAAAAGGCGTTTGTATAAAGCACTGTAAAGCGCGCGATAAGTCTCGGTTTTTATACATTTTAATTTCCCTTTCTACCTTTCTTCTTCACAAAGAATGTTTCAACATCTCGTATCGGCTTAAAACCGGTCGGTTTCTAAACCTCCGCACGGTATCTGCGTATGAAAAAAAGTGCGGACATGTACATAATCCCATTATAATTGCTTATAGATCAATAATCAACCGCCATTTAAACGGTCGCGGCAAACTTTGAAAACGCTTATGTGCGTGCCGCAGGCAACCCTTTCTCTCTTTGTACCGGAAATCGTGCTATTATAACAGCAGTCAGGAAAAGCACTCCAACTTAAATACCGAAAATAACAAACAATCCAACCGCTTTAAAAAGGATCACAACTATTCCAAAGCCGTTGGAATTTTTTATGTTTTTTGCTTTATTAGATAAGGAAAACATGCGAAAAAAGTAAAGGCGCAACCTGAGAAGCGCTGCAAAATAAATGTTTCCTTTTATGCAAACTGCTTGCTGCAAATAAATCTGCCATAGAGCAGTAAAATGTAAAAATACCCCACAAAAAATCCATGTATTTTTATTGCTTTTCAAGAACGTTATTGTTATAATGAACTTGAAATAAAAAAAGAGAAGGGAGAAATGTAAATGAAAAAGTTGCAGCGATTTTCCTTTTGATATGCTTTTTGCCCACAGTTTTGGGGGTTCCTGCACTTGCCGCAGAGACCATTTTTCTCTTTCTGCAGAAGACTTCAGCCAGAATCGGGAAGCTGGGTTACTGCGAATGAAAAAGGCATTGTGGATAAAATCTTAAAGCCGCCAAAGGATAACAAACAATTTGAAATTTCCATTCCTGCACAGGTAACGATTGAAATTCCGGCAGACGGCACATATCATGTATGACCGCACCTTAGTACCTCTGCGATTTATAGCAGAAAGCCTTGGCGCGACGGAAAGTACGCAAACGGTTACCATTTTAGCGCCCATTCCAAAGGCGGCATTTTTCATCACCCCGCAGACTTTCAGTGAAATCGGGACCTGGATGCTGGAAAGCACAACAAGCGGCGTATTTCCTACAGGTGCCATTCGCGGTATGATCCCCGACGTAGGCGCCGGCGCCACCTCAGAAGATGCGGATCCTTCCAAAACAAAACCGGCCGTTGCGTATCTGGATGTAGCAAGCCCATAAGACTACCATGTTTGGGTGCACGCAAGAGATTTTGCCACCAACGCGCCCGGCTCAAGATCCTTCCATGTCGCCATGAACGACGAAAGATTAAATTAAAAATTTGGAGACCACGGTTCAGATGGTTATAAATGGGTATTAGGCGGATCTGTGCAGCTGAAAGAAGGAAAAAACACATTAGAACTGTTAGACACTTCCGGCTTCTACGCGTGAATGGATGGTATTTTAATCACACAGGATTTAACATATGTTCCTTCCGAAACCTATGAATCTATTTTGGCTGTGGCCTATCCTCTATCACAAGGAGTTGAATTAGACGTTATGTTCCCACAATATGCAAAAGAACAGAATGCACCGACCGAATCCTTCGCACTGGAAAATGAAGATACCAAAGTGATTTTCTATAAAGTACCGACTTCCAAAGGACAGGTCATTCAAAATGAAATTTATTCCAAAGCGGACGGCAACTGGATTCTTACGAAAAACCGCGCTGAAGAATTGGGATATCTGATTATCCGGGCAGACAGCGCAGCCCCTGCGCTTCCTACTCAGGATCTTTACGCGTTCCAAACCACATTTACATTAGGCGATGTGCCCTCCACGTATTTAGGAGAAGAGTTGTTTAAAGCAGGCATTCCCCATTTTATGATTCCAACGGATGTTGCCGTAAACGGCAATCAGGCTACTTTGTCTTTTGCGGATGATTATGCGGACTTT
This sequence comes from uncultured Clostridia bacterium, assembly GCA_944388555.1. Lineage (GTDB taxonomy): Bacteria > Bacillota > Clostridia > RGIG6154 > RGIG6154 > RGIG6154. The sequence goes on along the minus strand of CALXJH010000051.1, from coordinate 8,198 downwards.
TCGGTTGTATGGACTTTAGAGGCAGACAACAAAGCGCCGCTCGTTGACGTACAGGTAACCTTCAAGCAGGATGGTGTTTATACCATTGGTGCATGGGAAGGCAGCGAAATGATGGCGGATGACTATGCATTTGCGCTGGCGCCTTACAGAGTACAGGGCAAGCGTGTGCACGAAAAAGCAGGTCTGATTTCTGAAATGCACCTGTTTACACCAATGGGCACCTACACCCTGCCCGAACAAAACGACTACGCAAACGGATATAACATCACCAAAGGCGTTGTTGCAGAAAGTTCCTGGATTCCGCAAAGATGGGTACGTAAAAACAACGGAATGTTTGGCATCAATATGAAAGGCCCTTCCAATAACTACAGAGGTGCTATTTTTGCACCGGTTTTAGGCGCGGAAAACTCCAACTTTCAGGCAGGCGATTCTTATAATCTTCAATACCGGGTTATTTCTACGGTCGGCGATTGGTTTGAAACCTATAAATTTATTGCAAATGACTTGTTTGATGTGCATGACTACAGACAAAATGTATACGGCACCTTAAACGATGCAATTTTTAACACGCGTAAACTGATGATGGATGACGTTTACGGCGGATGGGACGTTTATGACAAAGCCCATTACAATATGGAAGGTAAAAACATTACCTCCTCTGCAAATCCGATGGAGGCTTTGCAGGTTTATTTGCTGACCGAAGATGTTTCGGTATTAACGAACCGCGCAATTCCCACGATTGCAAATACGCTTACCCGTGAAGGACTGCATTTTAACCGGACAACAGAAGCGGGAGGCTCGGAATATTTTTCAACGCCAAGTGAAGGGCTTCCCTATTCAATCGGCACGCCCATTTCAGGCTTTAACTTAAACGTAATCGGCGGTATGTATGAAATGACCCGCGGCGGCGTTCCGTACCTTTACGAATACGGCTTAGAAAAAGGTAAAAGCTCGGTTACAAATTCTTACGGCTCTATCGCACCTTTTGCAAATCATTTATACTTATATAAATATACCGGCGATGAATCTTATCTGCAGCAAGCCATCAAGGGCGCAGATGCATATTTAGAAAAAGTTGTTTACACACCCCAGACCAACATGATTGACTGGTCCAGCTTTATCTATATTTCTTACTATCCGAACGTTGCCTCACTGATGGATATCTATGAATTTACGAAAGACCAAAAATATCTGGATGCTGCAAAAACCGCCGCACAGTGGCTGGCGACTACATTATGGGTTCCCGGTATTGACGGCGATAAAGACACCAGCGAAATCGAAGTAAATGATTTAGAGGAAATGAAAGAATGGTTCCACTACGGACAGGAAGACCATCCGAACTTCTGGTGGCATGGAGATGAGCAGCTGAGAATCGGAAAACCCTCCAATGATCCCGGCAATACACAGAGTGATCAAAACATCATTGACCAAAATGAAAACATTGCCGGCTGGATTCCATCGCGCGTAGGCTTAGGTTTAGAACAGGCTTCCACATTCGGCAACAGCTCCAATATTATCATGTCTTCCTGGGTTGGCGACTTTTTAAGACTTGCAGAATATACCGGAGAAACTTACTTTGCTGATGCGGCAAGAAATGCAATGATCGGTCGTTTCACCAACTACTCCGGATATTATCAGAACGGCTTTACAACCTATCAGCAAAAACCGGATTATCCGTATGAAGGACCGGATTACACCGGTATTTACTGGCATCACATTCCGCCGTTCCTGGCAATGCTGGAAGATTTCTTAATCAACTTAGCAGATACGTGGTCGGGCGGAAACATTAAGTTCCCAGGCTTAAGACAGCAAGGATATGCGTACTTTAACTCCATGCAGTATGGTTATGCCCCCGGTCAGTTTTTTGATGAAGCTGCTATGTGGCTATGGCTGGACGAAGGCATCGTTGACGCCGGACATCTTCAGATTGACTGGCTGGCAGCGAAAAAAGACGGCACATTAGGTATTGCCTTAATGAATGAAAGTGATGAAGATGTAACCACAACGATTGCTTTGGGAGAAAAAGTCGAAGGCGGCAGCGCTTTTACCGGCACAGGCATCCTGCAGGATAAAAACGGCACGAAACAAGAAGTACTGTTTGAAAACGGAAAAGCAACCGTTACAATACCCGCCAAATCGCTGAAAGCAATTACAATAAAAATCGAAGCTGTGAAGGCGCCTGCATTTGCGCAGATGACTTATACCTTAGACGGCACTGCTAAGGTAAAGCACACCGTTTCCGACCACGGAAACGGAAAAGGCTACGCACTGCAGATGCATCCGGATTTCTACTATGCATATGTTTATATTACCGATAGACCGCAAGATACAAAGAACTTGAAAATGACTTACCTAACAGGCGGCGAAGAAACCACCGTAGAAACAGATGTATATCCCTTTGAATTTATTATCAACGAGATTCCATCCGATCGGGACTTCACCTACACCTTGGAAATCACAAAAGCAGATGGTTCTATCGTAAAAACCGATGCAAAAACTTTACAGCCTGTTTTCAAAAAATAATCACATATAAAAAGATTCCTCACGGTTTTCGTGAGGAATCTTTTTATTGTAGGCTCTATTCGCCCTGTGTGATGCTATAGAAAATCATATTGCGGCAAACGATACCTTATTGCAATCCAATTACTCCAATTAAACACAGCCAATCCAAGAAAGAAAAAATACGGTTGCTTTCTCAAGCAAGTGTGCGTCAGGTATTGCAATGTTTTTGCCAACAGAGTCCGTACAAAAGATAAACCGTCCACAGATTCGCACTCTGATGCACAAGATTAGCTTTTTTATATAAAGCGTTTCCTGCCGGTGTATCCATTTCCGTCTTCTGCGTCCATTTTGCTGTCCGTTTCAAAAATGAACACCCGGCTAACATAACAAGAAAAAGGCTTCATTGATGCGTGCGGCGGTATGTACATTTCATTTTTTGCTGTTTCATGCTCTATTTTCTGCTGCTTTTAAATTTCGTCTGAGCGCCCGCACACCAATAATCAGCAAAACCGGGAACACGACCGCTATAAACAATCCGATCTTTAAGTTCCCGCCAAACCATCCTGAAACAACACCGCTGATGGTTGGCCCTATCACACAGCCTGTATCCCCGGCAAGCGCCAGCATTGCAAACATAGCTGTTCCGCCGCCCGGACAATGTTTTGCGGCAAGCGAATAGGTTCCCGGCCACATAATCCCCACAGAAAGGCCGCATAACGCACAGCCGGCAAGTGAAAGTGCGGGAAACGGCGTAAGCGATGCCATCAAATAACTGATAATGCAAAGAACCGCGCTGAACAGCATAAATTTTTTCAACGAGAGGGTTTGACTTTTTTTCGCATAATAAACACGGGCGGCGCCCATAAAAACGGCAAACAAGCACGGACCTGTTAAATCTCCGACTGCTTTCGATACCCGCAGTCCTTCTTCCGCAAAAGCGGATGCCCATTGGCTCATTGTAAGCTCTGAAGCACCGGCGCAAACCATGAGCAATGCAAAAATCCAAAACAGCTTCATGCTAAATAACTTCCGAACGCCTAATGCTTCCTGTTTTTGTTCCTTCGGCTCTATCACTGGAACAAACAAAAAATAAATACTGTTTAATAAAGGAACCACTGCCCATATACATGCTAAAACGCGCCAGTTTGCATAGCCAAAGGCAAGAAAAAACAATGTGGACAGTAAAATAACCCCCATCTGTCCCCAGCAATAAAAAGAGTGCAAAATACTCATGGCGGCCGCTTTGTGTTCAGACGGACAATTTTCAACAATAGGACTGATAATGACTTCTATAATCCCGCCGCCAATCGCATACAGAGTTGCGGCAATGGTCAGTCCAACCATTGGTTTTGAAAACACGTATGGAAATACGCCTAAAAAAGCAAGGCCCGCTGTACAAAACAAGTGTGCAATGATCACCATTTTCCGATACCCGATTTTATCTGCAAATTTAGCTGAAAACAAATCAATCAGCAGCTGAAACCCAAAATTTGCGGTTATAAGCAGTGCAATTTGCTCAAGGGGAATACCGAATGTATTTTTAAACGTCACAAACAGCAGCGGCGCAAAGTTATTCACAATTGCTTGCGTGATATATCCAATATAACACGCATAAAGCGTATGATTATATTGTTTCATTTTCTCCTGCTTTCTGCGGTCCGTTCACCGCGTTTTTTTACGAATTTATTGTTCTTACGCACCATCATTTTTTCTCTTCAAAAACCCTTCGCATTCTATTCCTTTTATGCGAAAAAAAGAAGGGGAACTCATCCCTCTCTTTTTTATTGAATTTCAATCATTTTGCTTATAAAATCCGGGAATGTCGTTGTAAACACATAATTGATAAACAGACAATCATCCACATTGTATTCCTGTATCAGCTGTGAAACGGTTCCGTAATAGCTTCTCGGATCTATGACTAAAATAGTTTCATAGTCTGCCGTGAGCAAAGGAATCAGTGCGTTTGCGTAAGAATCCTTTACAACCAGCAGCGTTTTTCCGTTTTTATTGGCGGTCTGCAATTTTGCAAATTGATGATCCCCGCCCATGAAAATATTGTATTTTGGTTTCTCTGTCATCGGTGGAATACTGTACATCTTTGCGGTATAATCCACATATTTTCCATCTTCTAAAGCCCGCGCCTGTACTGTAACATTCTCGCCTTTTTCAAACCATTCGATGGTGTCTGCCGCCTTTTGCAGTGACACATCGTTTGCTTGATTATAAAGGTATCCTAAAAATCCGTCTCTGGACTGCATCTTGTAAGACGAAAGTGTTTCTGTTTTGCCAAACGCGGTTTCTAAAAACGCGTTATAGCCGTAAAATGCGCCGCGCTGCGTCCAATGGTGATCTGTTCTGAAATAAATATATTCCTCTTTATGCGCTTTCAGTGCGTCATATACATTAACGGTCTGCACACGGTCATCTACATTCTGGTAAATAAAATCTATGGTTTCCTTTTCGCTGTCCGCCACCGATTGTTTTTCATAGAATTCAATTTGGGTTGGTACCAGCATACTGAACATGCGTACCGATTCAGGCAAATTCTGCGCGTACAGGTTCAGCATATCCACATACTGCTGCTGCGCAGTTTCATCCTTCTTATAAACCTCCATCACGCGGTCAGGCAAAACAAGCAGCTGATTTTCCCCCTGATTCCCTGTTCCTAAATCTTTATTGGCAGAAACAATTTTCCCGCTTTCGGTTTTTATACCTTTTAGATTTTCTATTTTGGCGGAGATATCCATGAAAAAGGAGCGATATCCAACATTATCTGCCAAATAATCTTCAAAATCTTTTGAAAAGCTTCCCGAAAGCACCGTTTGCGCATTAAATGCCGGCATTTCCTTTAGTTCACGGTTTTCTTTTTCCATGGCAGTCAAATCTTTCGGCAGCAAAACCGCGATTACAAAGAATGCGGCTAAAATACAGCAAAACAAAACAACAATCCATTTATCTCCTTTATGTTGCATCCGAAATCCCCCCTTCTTAGAATCTGAAGTATAGGAACGGATTATAAGTCTGTCCCACTAACAAAACAAATGCCGCAAACAATACAAGCGTAACCCAAACCGGCGTCGCCGCTTTATACAATACCGGTATTCTTTCGCGCACTTTCTGCACAATGATTTTAAATAACGGCGTTGCGCACGCGAACAGAAGCACGAGCAAAAATACATTGCCCAGCAGTTCACCTTTCGCCGCGGTATCTATCCATACACCACTGCCGCCGAAAGCGGTTTTAAAGAATTGAATGAGTCTTGAAAAATCGGTGTAATAAAACAGCGCCCAGCCAAATAATACAATCACGCTATTATAAATGATACCTATCCACGCAGGAAGTTTCAGCAGTTTACCGCCAAAACACTTCTTTTCAACAATCAGCCAAAACGCGTAATATAATCCCCAAAGTATAAAATTCCAGCTTGCGCCATGCCAAAATCCGGTCAAAAACCAAACCACGATAATATTGCGTATCTGTGCATGTCGGTTTCCGCCTAACGGAATATAAACGTAATCTCTGAAAAAAGTTCCAAGAGAAATATGCCATCTGCGCCAGAACTCCGTCACGTTTTTAGAGATGTACGGATAGTTAAAGTTTTCTAAGAAACGGAAGCCAAAAAATCTGCCCAGGCCAATTGCCATATCTGAATACCCTGAAAAATCATAATAAATCTGGAATGCGTACATCACTAATCCGAGCCATGCCCCGGCAGATGAAAGCGTGGTTAAATCACCGTCTAAAAAGGTTGTAACCACTTTTCCGGCGCTATTGGCTAAAACGACTTTCTTAAACAGTCCCTGTACAAACCGCAAAACGCCTTCTTTAAAATCGTGTGCAGTGACTCTGCGGTTGTCCATCTGGCTTTCAATATCAATATAGCGCACAATCGGACCTGCAACCAGCTGCGGGAACATCGAAACATACACCATAAATTTAAGGAGTGACCGCTGCACTTTAACATCCCCTCTATACATATCTATCGAATAAGACATGGTTTGGAAGGTATAAAAAGAAATGCCGAGCGGCAGCGCGAATCCGCGGAAAGGAATATCTGTTCCGAAAATCAAATTGATATTTTCCACAAAGAATCCCGCATATTTAAAAACACCCAGCAACCCTAAATTGATCACAAGGGAAGCTAACAGTGCAATTTTGGCTTTCCGGGTTCCAAAATTCTTAGAGATTACCAGTCCGACCGTATAGTCGACCAGAGAACTGAAAATCAGCGCCAAAACATATACAGGTTCCCCCCAGGCATAAAAGAATAGTGAGGCGATCACCAAAATAACATTTTTATACGTAATATTTTTAGAGGCATAATAAAGCGCCAGAACAACCGGCAAAAATATGCACAAAAACAGCAGGCTGGAAAATATCATAAACTAAACTCCTTATTCTTATTGTATCAAATTATAAATTGCCTGTCTTAGTCCGGCTGTCATCCCTACAGGATAGTTGATTATAACCAAGTCATCAAATTTATACTTGGCATAGAACTCCATTAAATTAAATCGTTCCTGCTTCCCGCCAAAACCGTTAAACTCTCTGGGATCTAACACATAAACCGTTTCATAATCGTTCATTGCCCAGGTTGCAAAGGCGTTCCCATAAGACTCCTTAATAATCATAATACTTTTCCCGTTTTTATTACTGGTTGTAAACCGGCTGATCGGACGATCACCGCTGATAAATGTCATATACGAGTTATAACGTTTGTCAATGGCATAAACCGCACCCAAGCTTTTTTGCATATTCATATCGGAAAATGCCTGGCCTTGCACTTCCACCATGGGTAAAAACCGTTCAAGCAAATCCGGATTACTGCGGCAAACACTTTCACCGGGCGTGCCTTTCATGAATCCTGCAAACGAACCCACAAATCCGCTCACGTGATCGGTTGCAAACTCGGATAAATCCGGCGTTTTATATCCTCTGTAATCATTCAGTGCACGATAAGCATAATAGGCGCCTCGCTGTGTCCAGTGGTGATCTGTATTAAAATACAGTTTTTCTCCCGCGTGGTCGCCCAGCGGACCCACCGCATTTATGGGAATGACTTTTTCGCTTAAATTCTGATAGATGGTTCGGATACCGTTAATTTGTTTTGCACTTTTATATAGCGGTGCGTAAAACTCACTCGAGTTTGGGATGACAACAGAATAGGTATTCACTTCCGGCAGTTTTTCTGCCACAGCGTTAATAACCCCGGCATAGGCTTTTGCATCGTTTGCGCTAATATTTAAAATTTCCATAGCCATATTGCCTACCGTGCAGCAGCCGCTGTATTGAATCACCGGTGCATTGATCCTATAGTCGTCCGGGATAGTGGTGTTTTCTAAAAGATCCCGCCTGAAGAACGGACAATCCTCTAACTGTCCTTCGACTGTCAGCGAAACGTCTGTAAGCTGACGCATCGTTTCCTCACTGATATACAGCAAATTATGATATATAAACGAAGGAGGCGAAATTTGGTCATTTGCACCAGTCTCTTTTATTTTTTCACTACCGTCCTCAATATATGTACGTAAGCTATTCCGATAAACAATTAAAGCGTTTTTTTCAGTATCCCAGCCCAGATCAAAATCAAAAGCCTCTAAAACAGCATTGGCAGGGAAATAAACCCTATCGTTATATTTTATAACGTTATCGGGCAATTCAAAGCGGTTGGCATTTAAAAAGAAATAAGGAGAAT
>CALXJH010000050.1 GCA_944388555.1 uncultured Clostridia bacterium | reverse complement strand
TGAGCAAGAGATCGTGAGGATGAATGAGCGGACGGAAAATTTAGGAGAAACGTGGAAAGACGCACAATATCAGCAATCCCATGAGTATATCATGGATCTGAGCGAATCTTTACGACAAGATCTAAGGATCATTCAAGAGACCGCGGATACTTTGCAGAACAGGGTAAATGAGTTCTAACGAGGTGTTGCTAACATTATGGATGTTTACATAGATACGGAAGCCGTTACGAATGGCTTGGGAAGCGTTGCTCATGCGATTTCTTCGTTAAGAAACTGTGTGATGTTTATGCAAGGCAGAATTGCAGCGGTTGGTGATGATTTTACGACAGCAAATTTCAGTAGGGCGGATGAGAATGTCCAAAATGCCACAAAAGCTCTTGATGAGATGACTGAAAATCTTGCTTCAGCTCAAGTGTATTTGCAGAAATTAATAGAGCATATTGAAGAATACAATCGTTTAAAGTTTTAAAAGGTAATAATCATGGATATCGATTTGAGCCAATGCGATACAATTCGTGAGGACTTGGAGGATGTACAAGTCGACGTGAAAGAAAAATATGAGTCAGATTGGGATGATGATGTAAAAGAGTCGTTTGCTGCCTATATTGCAGAACTAAATACACGCATATCAAGCGTTAATCAAGGGATAGATGTGTTTCGGGAGGCAGTTCATAGCATTGAAGATATTGATATGGATGTGCTGAAAGCACAGTGTCAGCAGTTGGAATCAACATTGCAAGGCTAGGGGGTTGGTATGGCATTAGCACATGTTAATATTGCCGATGTAAGCAAGTTCAAGGAAAGCATTTCAAACGCCAAAGATGTATTTTTTAATACGCAGGATAAGTTTTACAATACTTTAGATATTGCAACCGGGAAGGTCAATGAAGGTATCCGAGAGGCAAAAGAACTTATAGAGCGCTGTCAAAAGAGCATTCAGGCGTTAGAACGTAAAATTGAAAGCTTGCAGGAAGTTTTGGCGGGTTTGCAAGCAAGTTTAGCGGCGACCCCTCCTACGATCACTGAGACTACGCAAGATGAGGAGGGTAATATAAAGACAGAAGAATATCCTAATCCGAGATATCAAGAACTTCAAAGCGAGATTTCATCTTGCGAAGCAAAAATTTCCGCAGTTAAAAGCCAACAGGAACAGTTTAAGCTTTTACAACAAAGTATCAATGCTGCTAAAGAACGATTGGATCAAGCAATACAGTCTTTTCAAACTTCGTTAGATGCAGTATCTGATCAATACGAACGGCTGAATTCGGTATCAGAAGAGGCGGTCAATAAGTTAACAAAAATAGAAGAAATACTCCATAAATACTTGGAAGAGAAGCTTACACCTCCTAAGGTAAGTATTCCATCGTTTCATGGCGGGGGTAGTGTTGCAGGCTCGCTTGGTGGGCTGAGTAAAGGGGGTATATTAAAAACAAAAAGTTCACAACTGCCACTAGGGTATGGTAATGTTTTAAACAAATCGTTGAGTGATAAGTTCACTGCTGCAAATCAGAAGAACAATAATTTTTCTTTTGGGAAAGCAAGGTGTTTACAGAAAACGGAACAAAAATGGCAAGAATGGGCAGCGGGAGATAAAGCTTATGATTCTCCCTTTGAAACGGGAAAATTATTGGTGTCAAAACAGGGTAGTGTTTTAGAATATTCCCAAGACTGCGGTATCGTGGCGAGTTTAAATGTCGCCAGGATGGCTGGCTTAAAAATTGATGAGCCAACTGCCGTAAAACTAGCAAGACAATACAAGTTGTGTAATGTTGCTCGGGAGGGATGTCCTGGTGGAGGTACAAACCCTGAGCAGCGTAAAGAACTCTTGAGTAAGATGGGGATAGAGAGTACATTAGAAAGAGCTTCGATAGATACTATTGCCCAAAATGTATCAGATGGGCGTGGTGTTATTATTTCGGTAAAGACAGGGGAACTATATGGTTCAAATAAAAATGGATTACACGCGATTGTTGTTACAAGTGTAGTAAAAAACTCAAAAGGAGATATAAATGGCTTCATCGTATGTGATTCGAACGGCGATAGCTCAATGTTTTATAGTTCTGATGACATTGAGAATGCATTAACCCCTAATCGACCGATGAATGTAACGAAAAATATAATTCGATAGGTGATAAAATGACTTATAATCAAATTGAGGATCTTTTATTTGAGGTGAAAGAAAGCAAGTATATTTTAGAAGGGTATAATTATACTGAGCCATTTATGTGCAGACGGAAAAATGAGTTGGCGGATATATTTTATATATATGTTTTAGGGGAAGACAATATTGCATATATCTTGGGTTATATTGCTATAAGCCCTTTAAGTAAAGATACTGTTGATTTGAATATGCATGAGTCGCCTATTTATAAAATAAAATTTGGTGACGAAAATAATGCGGATAGTTTTAACATATATAAAAAAATGTACTCATTGATTCATTCTTTTGCATACAAAGAAAATGTTGAAGAAAATGAGTCTAAATTAGTATTGGGATTTCTTGATTTATTGCCTAAGATTATGAGTGAAAGTTTATTAAAATTTTATCATGATTTTGTTCCAGAATTTTTTGAGTGGGCTAAACAGATTTCCCAGAGTGAATCGCATTAAGCAATTCGGAATTAAGC
>CALXJH010000049.1 GCA_944388555.1 uncultured Clostridia bacterium | reverse complement strand
TACCCATCTGCGCCTGTTTTTATCTGCATATCTAAATCAACACATCTCTTTAACATATTTTCCAAAAACTTTTTATTTGTTTTTTTTAAATAAGCCGTATTTTTTTTGGCCTGAATGGGTCTTAGATGCAATTTCTCTGTAATCTCTGACGCACTTTTACCTTCTTCACTTAAATATAATTGTTCTAAAAGCGTTCTGATCGTGCCTAAAATGGAAGCATTTATATAAATTGGCTTTTCATTTTCCTTCTTGAATTCTGAAAGCAACAAAAAAGCCTCCTCGCTTTTTCCCGCAAACACTGCATCTAAAAGGAAATAGATTTTCGCATCAACACTTTTGATTACAATTTCTTCTATTGCAGACTTTGTGATTTGTCCTTCATCGCGGCAATAGGAAACAAGTTTATCCATTTCAGAAAGGAGCGTAGTCATATCAACACCCGCATATTCAATCAATAGTGCCGCTGTATCGCGGTCAAGCTTTATGTTTTGTTTTTGTGCCATGTTCAGAAGCCAACGAACAAGCTGCGAAGGTTTTTGATGCTCGAATAAACAGACTGTGCAATTATCATTTAATAATTTATAAATTTTGCTGTTTTTCTTTATGGTTCTTGTGACAAATACTAAACATGTACTGAAAGGCACGTTAGGCAACAGCTGCGCAATAAATTCCGTGTCTGCCTGTTTCAGCTCAGCTGATAGATCCAATCCTTTTACCACGACCAAACGATGTTCAGACATAAGCGGTGCACCTTCCACAGCTTCCTGCAAATTTGATATATCCGAACAGTCTATCGAAAGAAAATCGAAGGAAACATCTTTGACTAAAAGATTTTTTAGCTGATTTAAATAGTATTGACTTAAATAAACCTCTTCACCGCAGAAAAAGTAAAAATGGTCAAAGCTTTTATTTTTAATATGCGTCTTAATTGTTTCCATTGGCTTTCCCCTATCTATCTGAGTGTATTTACAAAATAGTTTCTATCATCACAAATTACTTGTACTGTTCCATTTAAATCTGTACGGTAAATTTTGTCTGTAAACTGTTCCAATTTATCCAGCGTTTCCTGTTTAGGAAATCCGTACACATTATTTTCACCAAGACACATGACTGCAATCTCTGGTGTACATTTATTTAAAAATTCCTGTGTAGATCCATTTTTGGAACCGTGGTGGCTAACCTTTAAGATATCCGCCTTGCAATTTTCCAATACACTATCGTTTTCTAAATCTCCGGGAAATACCGCTATGACGTCTTTATTTTCTAAGCGTACAGCCATCGAAGATACATTTGTTTCATCAGCTTGTTCGCCGCTTTCTGGATGAAGTACCGAAACAACCATATCAGAAAACTGAACGGTATCGCCTTTAGAAAGTGTATGAACCGAAATATCATTTTTCTCTGCATACTGTAATAAAGTATACTGATTGATACCCACATCTTTAGTATCGGGTATATATACATGTTCTACATCAATTGTTTCAAGAACCGGTATCAACCCACCGCAATGATCATCATGAAAATGCGATATAAAAATACCAGATAACTTATAAACGCCATTTCTTAAAAGATATTCCACAACTTCGTTTTCCCCTGCATACTCCGTGCCTGTATCAATCAAAAAAGCGTCGCCCTTTTCTGTCTGAATCAGCGCTGCATCTGCTTGGTCTACGTTAATAAAAGTAATTTCGGTATTCGCCGGCGGAAGAATTGCATACACACATCCAAAAGCAGAGAACCCTACCGAAATAGTGAGGCACCAAGCCAAAACTTTTTTATTTTGAAAAGCGGCTGCGGTTAAACAAAAAACTGTAAATCCGAATAAACCTACCAAAACAAATACATTCTGCGGTATGTACAAAAGCTGCCCCGGTATATCTGCACAAAACTGCGCCCATTTTGAAAGAACCCAAACGCATAACTTTCCAATATAAATCAAAGGCTGCGCCGGTAAAATTAAAGCTGTAATACCAAATAGAAATATGAGCGGTAAAACTACACAAATAATCAAATTACTAATGATAGCCATAAAAGAAAACTGACCGAAACTTAGAATCATAAAAGGGAGCGTTCCGATCTGCGCTGCGACTGTGATGCTTATACAATCAGCGATGCTGGCTGGAATAGAAGGTGCAAACAGTTTACGCAGCCATGGAAATATACATACAATGCCAAGCGTAGCAGTAAACGACATCACAAAACCAGTATCATAGATAACATTCGCATTGCTCAGCAGTAAGATTAACGCGATTGCAGATAAATTGGTCAAACTATCGTTTTCCTGATAAAAGCTGTTTGCCAAAATTAAGAAAATTAACATAAAACCTGCGCGTATAACCGAAAAAGGGAGTCCGACTATAAAAGAAAAACCTATCACAGTCAAAACCACAATTAAATTACGCAACCATCTTGGAACCTTTTTCAAGACCAAACCAATCAACATAACAAGCATCGTTAAATGCAAACCGGATACAGCCATAACATGCGACAAACCACTATCCCGAAAATGACGAATGACATCATCCGGTATATCCGTCTTGTCTCCTAGAAAAATTCCCTTTAAAACTGCCGCTGTCTGGGCGTCAAAACTATTCTCAATTCGTGTGCAAATTTGAGCATTTACCTTTACTGCAGCCCGGCGAAAATTCATTGGATAGTCCTGTATTTCCAAAATATTCTTACTTTGCGCATTTGCTGTAAAGAAAATATTCTTACCGGTCAAATAGCGGCGATAGTCAAAACCGCCAAAATTTCTCATATTCTTAGGAAGTTTAATTTTAATTGCACTAAAAGCAATACGTTGATTTGCTTTTATATTGGAATCTCCATACACATACATAATTAGTTTTTCCTGCATGTCAACTCCATTTGCAGATCGTACAATTGCTTGAAACTTAGTGTAATTCTCTGTCACTACCGGGTTTGAAGCAACTTCAACCACTGCAGGTATTTCTTGTTCAACATATGGATATAAGGGACGATCATCTGCCTCCTGTGCCATTGATGCTGCAAAAATTCCTGTAAAAAATCCCAGACATAAAACCAATATGAAGTGACGTTTTGTTTTTAAATAAACAAAGATATAAGCAATTGCCAGAAAAACAAATACTGCGGCATACACAATTACGTTTGGCGGAATTAAAATTCCTATTAAAACCGCTATGGTGAAATTCATTAAAATTCTATTCAAGTTTTTTCCTCAATCCATGTACAATATTTCCTTTAAAAATAAAATAGGACTCAAAACCGAGTCCTATTATATCATAATTGAATGTATTTTTCAACCTAATTTACAATTCTTCTTGCACCTGCATAACGTTGTACATAATATCCGCTGTTTAAGTCTGAAACAATGACACCTGTTGTACTTGTGCTTGCATGTACCATTTTATTGTCACCAATATAAATCCCAACATGACCTATGTAGGATGAACCTACGCTGCTAGTAAAGAAAACTAAATCACCAAGCTGAAGATTGCTTTTATCAACCGGCGTACCGTTTAACATCTGGTCTGCTGCAACACGATTGATTGAATATCCAAGTTGTCTATACACGTAAGATGTAAATCCTGAACAATCAAAAGCATTTGGGCCTGTAGCGCCATAAACATAAGCCTTTCCAACATGCTTCATTGCTTCATTTACAACAGCTTGACCTGCAGAAGAAGCAACAGAAGTAATCAACGCATCAGTAGAAAAATAGTCCGCAGATATATATCCCATAATTCCATTTGCTGAAACTTTATACCAATTTCCTTCTTTACCATATACAACAAGCGTCGTTCCCTGCGCAACAGTTGTTACAACATCGTATTCGAGTCCTGCGCCACTGCGAACATTCACGACATCTCCCTGCACATAACCTCTGCTGTTATCCGCTGTAATGGGCGAAACAGAAAAATACGTTCCGCATATCCATGCAGTTTTATCATTATAAGAGATTTTGAACCAGCCATTCTCATTTGCAAGCGCCGGATATGTAGCGCCGTAATTCGCGCTGCCGATAACAGTAGAAGATGTTCCCGCGCCTTCTCTAATATTTACAGAATTGCCAGTTACCGTACCAATTCCAATATATTCAACTGCCATTGCTGGGATGGCTGTTAAAACGGATGCACCAACAATTATAGAAGAAACAATTCGTTTAACAGTAGATCCTTTTATAAACATGTATCAAAACACACCTTTCAAACTTGATGTGTTAATTATAATACATTTTTATTGTTTTGTCAACAGTTTTACAACATTTTTTACAAATATATGTAACATTTTTTTATTCATTGTTCTGAATCGCTTTATTTATGCGGCATACAGGAAATGTGAATTTTTTGTGAAATTATAATTTATTCCCCATCATAGTCTAACACATCTTGCAGCCAAACTACCCCAACATCTAATGCATCGAATAAGCCTTCCTTTTTGCTTTGCCGAATAATGCGTTCTTTCCCCTGCAGCTTAGTATTATTTGTAGTCAGCTGAACGGTAACTTTATTGCCAATAGACGTTCCTGAGATTTCTTCAGACGATTCTTCCACTATTTTAACAATATATTTTTCATCAATAAAGCCATAATATAACGTGTTACCTCTGCGCACCAAAGGTTTCTCTTTATACATCAATTCTTCAATTTTTTTCTTTTTTACAGCCATTTTCTAACCTCCTATCTAAGAATATTCTGGTCTCTTCCAGGCCCCACACCAATCATAGAAATTTTTACGTCGCAAAGCTCTTCAATGCGTTCTACATAATTTTTTGCATTCTGTGGTAAATCTTCATAATTACGAATTTTTGTAATATCTTCGTCAAATCCTGGAAGTTCTTCATAAACAGGTTTACATAAAGCCAACTCTTCTAACGATGCAGGGAACTCTGTAATAATTTCACCGTTTTTATCGTAACCAATACAAATTTTTAATGTTTTCAGCCCAGACATTGTGTCTAATTTATTTAAAACCAATGAAGTCAGTCCGCTCGTACGAACAGAAAATTTCAGGATCACAACATCTAACCAACCGCATCGTCTTGGCCGACCAGTGGTTGTTCCATACTCATTTCCCTTTACACGTATTGTTTCCCCAATTTCATCAAATAATTCTGTTGGGAAAGGCCCTTTTCCAACCCTTGTTGTATAAGCCTTTGCTATACCAATACATTCGTCTATCATTGTAGGACCAATTCCTGCACCAATGCATACACCGCCTGAAATCGGATAAGAACTTGTAACATAAGGATATGTACCGATAGATAAATCTAAAAGCGTTCCTTGAGCGCCTTCAAACAAAACGTCTTTTCCTTCTTTAATGCTATTATAAACCAAATAAGTTGTATCCGCAACATAATGTCTTAAACGTTCAGCATACCCCAAATATTCCTCAATGAATGTATCTGAAATCGGTTCCGCATCGTAAATTCGGGTAATAATTTTATTCTTAATTTGTAAATTTTGCTTTGCTTTTTCAACAAACAAATCTTTATTTATCAGATCACAAATTCGAATACCTGAACGTTCCGACTTATCCATGTAGCAAGGGCCTATTCCTCTTTTGGTTGTTCCGATATCGGTCTTTCCTCTTGCCTCTTCAGACAAGCCGTCCAGGACGATATGATAAGGCATAATTACATGGGCACGCGGATCAATTTTGAGATTTTTAGTAGTAATGCCGCGTTCTTCAAGTGAATCAATCTCTTCTAAAATCACTTTTGGATCTATAACAACGCCTGGTCCAATTATGCAAAGCGTTTGCGGGTTTAAAATACCGGACGGGATTAGATGCAACTTATATACTTCTCCATCTGCTTCCACTGTATGTCCCGCATTGTTGCCGCCTTGAGAACGAACAACTACATCTGATTTTTGCGCGTAAATATCAATTGTCTTTCCTTTGCCCTCATCGCCCCACTGAGATCCTATTATAACTCTTGATGCCATATCAATCAATCCTTTCTACACAAACTATATGCAATTTACACACATTTCCCCCATTACAACACATGTAATGGGGGGAACATTTAAAACAATCCATGTACATTAGTAAACGGAGGCGTAGCCTCCGTTTATTCATTTTTTATTATTTCTTTAAATATACTCCATAAAGAATTTTAACAGCTTCAGCTCTTGTTGCATTTGCTTTCGGA
>CALXJH010000048.1 GCA_944388555.1 uncultured Clostridia bacterium | reverse complement strand
GATTTTGCATTTGGCAAACCTGAATTGCCTGCTCTATCTCGCTTAAATCCGCGGCCCCGTGTTTGCAGGAAAATCCGATTCTGCCCATCCCCGAGTCCAGTTTAATATGTATAGATACCTGCACATTGTGTTTCTTTGCCGCGGCATTTAAGGCACTGCCGTACGCATAGGAAAAAACGCTTTGCGCTATATGATTTTCGGCCAGAATTTCGGCACATTCCGGCGGTGTATAGCCCAAAATAAGAATGGGGAGAGCGATTCGGTTCTCCCGCAGCTGCATAGCCTCCTCAATATTTGAAACAGCCAGCCAATCGGCACCTAATTTTTCATATAAGCGGGAAAGGTAAACCGCGCCATGCCCATAGGCGTTTGCTTTCACTACGCAGCAAAGTTTCGTTTGTTTTTTGAGATGTTTTCGTATTTGTTCAAAATTATTGCGGGCTGCATTTAAATCTACCTCTGCCCAAAACCGCTTACGCTGTAATAACACCTCTGTATCCACTCCTCGCATCATAAATATAGTGGCAGTTATGCCCCAAAACATCCAGTTAAATTTACGTTTTTATTGTTTATATAAATTTTCTATGTTTTTTAAACATGTAAACAGCAAAAACGCCTTCCTTACATTTTTATGAAAAAGATAAAAGCAACAGAACCTGAACACAGATTCGGCTGTACTGCCAGACATTCCATCAAAATTCTAATTTACACCAAAATTTTCTCTGCGTTCACTGTGTTCCATTTCCTTTTGTTTTCTTTTCTCCATGCACACTTCCGCAGCGGCAATCGAAAGATAAATATAATTCATTTTATCGTAGTAAGAAACCATACCGTAATCCATAACCAATTTTAAAATCAGTAAAATCAGAATCAGCACAGTAAGTGTTTTTCCTGTTTTCTTATACAGACAAAACAAGTTTTTTACAAGATAGAAATATATGCTGTAATACAATATAAAACCAAAAATTCCAACGGTTGCCAAAAGTTCGACAAAATTATTGTGCAGGTAAGTACGCAAGCCCATATATTCCTGCGTGATATATGCTGAATTTGCGATACCGGCACCTGAGAAGGGATGATTTAAAAAATAAAGCCACCCAATCTCAACCATCTGTTCGCGCTTTACGGCAGAACTATCCTGCATATTCCCTTCCGCAAACATACTGAACAAACGTTCAAATACGGTTTGAAAAAGCGGTATGGTAGAGATGATCCAAAGCAGTGCCGCCAAAATCAGCAAAGCTGCGATCAATTTTAGGATATTGCCGCCGTTTATATGGTTTCGGTAACGCACAATGATGAGCAGGAAAACACCTGCAACCAATAGCACCAGCGCTTTTCTGGAACCACTGCCAAGTGACAGAAAAACAGGAAGCAGCAACAGCAGATAAAACCATTTTTTCTTTTGTACAAAGGCGTAATAGAAACAAATAATCGCAGAAATACTCATATACATACCGATAGAATTTACATTCGTAATATCCGCGCCGGCGCGTTCGCCTTCTTCTAAAAGCTCCACATATCCCTCCAAACCGTAATATGCCAAAATATAAACACTGCACAAAAGACCGGCTGCCATTATACACAAAACCGCCGTTTCGGTTTGCCGGGCGTGGACCAAAAAAGAAACCAGGATCACGCACATTAAAAACAGCTGCACCAATGTCCAGCAGCGACTGAACACATCGTCCGCACTCTTCGCCCAAATGCTTGACAAAAAACAAAAGCAGATAAAAAGCGCAAAAAGTTTGAGGAACGGATCCAATTGCAGCGGAATATTTTTTACTGTCATAACTGCCGCATATCCGCCTATTGACGCCAAAAAAGCTACCTGCGAATAGACTAAAAGGCTCTGCTGTGTAGAGAAAATCAGAATAGAGCTGATATAAATAAGAAATAACGCCGTCAGCAATTTATATTCATTTTTGGGTTGAATAGCATCCATACGCTTTATGCATTCCTTTCAAAAACCAAGCGGATAAACCGATCTACCACACTTTGTATTTCATATCCTTTTTCTTTAAACACTTGGTCAAAATTTTGTCTTTCAAAACCGTCTGCATAAGAAAGAGCGGCGTCTGCCCACTGTGTTTTATCCTGGGCAAGCGACAAAAACCTGACCAGTCCCGTAATATTGCATTCCGGGGTAATGGTATCTGCTGCCACACAGGGCAATCCGCTTGCCTGCGCTTCAATCACCACATTGGGCATCCCCTCAAAAAAGGAGGGAAACACTAAAACATCCATCGCCGACAGCAGTGCCGGCACATCACTGCGCGTACCTAAAAACAGTACGCTGTCTGTAATGCCCAACGCCTCTGCCTGCGCCCGTATATCCTGCTCCAGATCGCCGGTACCCACTAAAAGGAGCACTGCATGGTCCTTTTTCTTTTTTATTTCAGAAAACACATCCAGCAAAAAAGCATGGTTTTTCTGCTGAGAAAACCGTCCTACATGCCCCACCACGAATTTCCCCTGGATTTTCAGTTCTTCCTGCAGGCGCTGACGCGTCTTTAAATCAAATCTGTAATTTGCATACACAATCCCGTTATTTAAAAACTGCACCTGCTTTTTTTCCACCTGCCGTTTTCCAAAAGTATAAACGGCAGCCTCTGTTGAAGGCGCAATTTTAACATTGGGCACCATTCTTGGAAGAAAAAAGAACAATTTATGCAATATTCTTAATGTGCGGCTTGAAACATTTGCATTAGATGAGCGCATAACCAGCGTTTTTGCGCCGCCGCACCGCGCCGCCATCAAATCAATAACCGAAAGTGCGCTTTCATTGACGCGCATGACACATGAATATTGATTTTTCCTGACAATATCTGCGATTGCTTTAAAACATTGAAGCGGATGTCTGGATTTATTGGGGATATGGAACAACCGGCTGCCTAAGCTTGCCGCTTCCTGCTCATAATACCCTGTTTTATCCGACATAATACAAAAATCCAATTGATATTGTGCTCTGTCTATATTCCGCAAAATTTTCATTAAGAAAGTTTCGGCACCACCCGTATCAAAGGTACAGATGATACATAAAAGTCTTTTCATGGTTTTCTCTCCTGCTTCTATTTTAAACGTCTTTAAACGTCAAACGTTGTCTTGTTGCTACGAAAGTCTTAATATCACCGTCTGCATGACTTTTTCGGGCAAAAAATCCTGCGCCGCACGCAAGACATTTTCCCGCATGACCCGCAACCGGTCGGTATTCTGTATTGTCCAGTTGAGTGCAGCTGTCAAATCCGGAATGTCGGGACTGGGATAAATAATACCTGTGTGCATATGCTGCACGATTTCCCGATTATACTTCCAGTCGGACGCAAGAACCG
Organism: uncultured Clostridia bacterium; assembly: GCA_944388555.1. Lineage (GTDB taxonomy): Bacteria > Bacillota > Clostridia > RGIG6154 > RGIG6154 > RGIG6154. The sequence continues at coordinate 563 of CALXJH010000048.1, read as the reverse complement.
GCAAACCGGCTGCAAACGCGTCAATAATGGTACCTGCAAAGCCTTCGCCCTCGTAATAGGTCGGAAACAGCAGCAGATCATAGTCTTTTAAGACGTCTGTACTCCGGTTAAATTCCACTGCACCGGCGTAATGTATATATGCCGGAAATGTATGTATGAGCTGGTCAAACCTTGCAGCGTAATTCGGATCTATCTGACCGAATATATCTAAACTGCAAACGGTTTTTCCGTATGTTTCATTAACGCGCCGCACGGCAGATACTGCGTCTTCTATGCCTTTTTCCAGCATAACTCTGGAAAAAGTACAGCACTTAAGCACGTCGTCTTCTGCCGGCAAATCGGAAGTACCGGAAAGAATATGCAAATTTTTACAATTGGGCATAACCACTGTATTTTCAAGGCCGAATGCTTTTAAAGCAAGCTGCATGCTTTTGGTTTCGGTATAAATGACGTCAAACCGGCGCAGCAGCCGGCACAAAACCGAATGATGCTTCAAATAATCGGGCAGCCACCCGCCGATTACAATATAATGCAGTTTTTTGTGTTCAAACACATTTAATAGT
>CALXJH010000047.1 GCA_944388555.1 uncultured Clostridia bacterium | reverse complement strand
TTCGGCTTCGAGATATATAACTGTCCCTAACTCTTTGTTGAGTTGTTTCTCGTTCAAGCTGTGCAAAGGTTATGCAGATATTCAGCATTGCTCTGCCCATTGGTGTGCTTGTATCAAACTTTTCAGTGGCAGAAGAAAATTCTACACCGAGTTTTCCGAATATATCCATCATATTTGAAAAATCAAGAATACTTCTGCTAATTCTGTCAAGTTTGTAAACTATTACTTTCGTTATTCCTTTTCGTCCTGATTTTATGTCCTGCATCATTCGCTGAAATTCAGGACGGTTTACATTTTTGCCGCTGAATCCTTTGTCCTTATATATTAAAAATGCCTCACCTCTCGCCTCGTATGTACACATTTCAATCTGAGATTCGATTGAAATACTGTCCTCTTTTTCCACTGACTGTCGAGCATAAATTGCAATCATAAGAAATTTTCCCTTCTTATGACCGATAACTCAAAGCTAATATATACGAAGCTTTTTTCAAAGTCCAGACTAGTTTTCATTCTTTCCAAACACCTTTGCAAGAATACTTTGTACTTTAAGTCTGTTAATTTCCAAATCATCTTTGGTAAGGCACGAAGAATATTCGTTTACTGTGGTTTTGCATTTGCAAAATTCTATCTCATAACTGTTAATCAGTTTTTCTGTTATCACAGGCTTATCCACAGCAACCACTCTCCTCTACCCAATTTATATTACAAGGACAAGGTGCTTTATTCAGCTTTGTATTTTTGCGTGGCATAATACCACATTCTAATATTTTTTATATCGCCCCTCTCTTTCAGTTCTTGTTTTCTGTAAAAATTACATTTATGTTTATTTTGTCTGGCATTATGTTCCTTTCTGCCTGCCGATTTAACGGCAGGACTTTTAAATGTTTGTTGATTTATTCCTCACCATTTTGGTAACGAATTATGTCTTCAAGATTTATCCAGCCGTTTAGTTCTTTAACTTCGTTGATAACTCTGTGTTTCATTTTGCGGACTTTTTGATCATCAAGTTCAAATGCTCCCGCAAGAATGTTCATTAGTGATGAGATTTCAACAGCAAGTTTGAAAATAATTCTTGATAATTTATACTCTGATAAATCTATTTTTGCACCCACTGCACTTTCAATGGTAGGAGCAAGTATTTCAGATGTAAGTTCTTTGTGTAGATAACAATCATAAAATTTTACCGCTTTTGCGATAAAATGATTTCTGCTTTTCACATTTGCAATATCAATGTCGCTTTCACACAAGTCTATTATTTCTTGGGGCAGATACAAAGAAATTCTTTTCATTTCATTTTTATCCATTTTTCCTTCACCACCTTGTTGTAAATAATTTGGTATCAAAATGAGTTTTGCAAACTGCCGTAACTAGCAGTGATTTTGCATTTATGGCATCAAAATATTCCGTATTTGGCTACAATAAATTCAGATAAAACCGTATTTTGGTACCAAAACTGAAATCCCGCAAAGCGTTGCTGTTGCGGTGTTTTTCGGCTGGGCGGCTCTCAAAGTGTGCCCAGCCTTTATCCTGCTTGGAATTGAACCGCTCTTTTCGGCGGTTTTTCTTTGCTTTTTCTGTCTTGAAATACGCCTCGCTTTATTGTTTTCGGGTGTTTTACCGTGTTTTCTTCAACTCTGCCAAATTCGGCGGACAGTGCCGTCAGGAACGGCAGGAACACCTTGTTCACACCGCCGTGTTTAAGGCGTCACTGGTGTCACTGTTTACAAGACAGAAAGAAATTTCAACTATTCTTTTTCCGTTACTTCTACTACTTGAAAAGTAAACGCCTTGCTCTTCAAGCGGGTAGCGGAATTTCACCATCTGTTGTTTCAGTTTCTGCGGTGTGGAACTGAACTCTGGAAACTCGTTTTTAATCTCTGCCACAAGTTCTGTGTTTCCGCCACGGAATACAAGATGCTTTTCCATAAATTTTATGAGCGTTATCATTTCGTCAGTGAGTTCCTGAGTTGGCTCGTCCAAGCTGTCGCTTATCATTTCCCATCGGCAGTTCTCACGGTTGAATTTGAGCTTAAGACTTCTTTCCTGTATCGAACGCCCTCGGCAGTAAAGTATGTTAATGCCTTCCTTGTGCTCGTCTTTTCTGAACACCAAAGACGAGTCGGCTGCGCCTGTCAATCCTGTTGTTCCCGAAATCATTGTGTGCGGGTCGCTTGCTCCCTGCTTTCTAAGATGGTGAACAAGTATTATCGAAATGCCGAATTCGTCAGCAAGAGATTTGAACTTTTCAATATCACCGTAATCGTTGCCGTAGGATAACTCTGCATTGTTGTCACGCACCATCTGTAAAGTGTCTATCACTATCAATCTAATATTTTTGTTCTCTCTGCAGTAACTTTCAAGTTGTTCAATAAGTCCGTTGTTTAGCGTAGGGGCAGTAACGCTTACTTCAAGTTCGCAGGACGGCTCGGCTGTTATGTCGTTTACTCTTGACTGTATTCTTGAATAATTATCTTCAAGACAGAGATAGAGAACTTTGCCCTGATTAGTAGGCATTTCCCACAACGGTTCTCCTTTTGCTACTTGCATACAGATGTCAAGCACCAACCACGATTTGCCTATCTTCGGCGGTCCTGCAAGAATAGTTACTCCCTGAGCGATTAATCCGTCAACGCTGAATATGCTTCTCGGCAAATTCATATCTACCAAAGTTTCGCTGTCTATCGGTTCAATATTTACCATTTTATCCCTCCTTTCTTTTCTGTTATTTAGGATGCCGTTCTCCTGCCCCCGTCAGGCGGCGTGTCATTGTTGCTCTCCTATTGGGTCATCGCATATAATCTAGGCATCCTCTCTTAATTCACTTGTCAAGGTTCATTTGTATTGATAGAATTTTCTATCTATGATATGATTTTATCAGTGACAGAAATTTTTTAACAGAGTTCAGAGTGCTTGATTATAAATTAAAAAAATTCACAAGATTGATTACACACAGAGGTTTGCCATGAGATTTACCAGTCAAAATGATTTCTATGCTTCGTTACATTTGAGTTTCAGCAATGACAAAAAGAAATTTCACGCATACACAAATCCAATGTCAAGTTGGGATAAAAGTATGCTTAATGTTATGGATAGCGTGTTCAATGAACTTAACAGATTTATTGAATACGATTTCAGATTTATTTCTGAATACAAAAAAGAAATGAAATCAGATTATGAGCAGGTGTTGAACTTTAACATCAGCAATACGCAAGCTTTGGAATATTATAAAAATTATTTTTGTCTTGTACGTGGCATAGCAGAAGAAATGAAAAATGATATGCCTGTTATGGCAACAGCACTTAAAATTTGTGCCGATGCAAACGAATCCATTGATAATTTTATCGCATTTGATTTTATTTCTCCTATGGATGCTATGTGGGATGAGATAGAAGGTATCTTGATATTACAGCGAGACTTGTATATGAGATTTGAAGAGTTGAGCGAACTCCAGCTCAAAGCAGAGGACAGAAAAAATCTTCCGATTTTGAACAGGTTGGGAAATTTTAATGTTGAAACAGATATTCAATATATTAACGGAAAAGTTAACCAAACATATCTGGTAGAATCAGCGGAAGTGTTTTATTCTTTACTTACAACTTATTACTTTGCGTCAAAACCGAATATTGCTCTGTGCAGAAACTGTAACAGATTTTTTGAGCCGAAAACAAAAAAGGTTACTCTGTACTGTGACAGAGTAACCGATAAAGGTATAACCTGCAAAAAGCAGGGTGCGCTGTTAAAGCACAAACAACTTGTAGAAAGTGATGAAGTGCTGAAGAAATTCAATTCCGAGCGCCACAGAATTTATACTTATTCCCAGAGAGCAAAACTTGATGAATACGATTTTTTCGATGATTACTATAACTGGCTTGATATTATCGAGCCTAAGATCAACGATTACAAACAGGGCAAAGTTTCTAAAGATGAAATTTTAGCCCTTCTTGATGAGGAAAGCAAAAAATTTATTCCTTACAGCAAAGACAAGCACGATACGGATTGGTAAAGAACATAAAGTAGTACCCTAATGTTTTTGATGAAATATTATCAATTAATTTCTTTATTATATACTTAAATCAAGATAGTAATAATCTACAAGAAAAAAATAAGCTTTCCATATAATCTTGTCTTGTTTCCAATAATTTGCATTATGAGCAGTTTCAAGATGGAACGGTGAAATGTATCGAGGATGAGATACCGTTTGATGTGCCGGATGGATGGGCATGGACGAGGCTTGGCGTTATCTGCCCTTATGGAACTTGTGAAAAAGTGGAAACCAAAAATATTGCAGACAATGAATGGATTTTAGATTTAGAGGATATTGAAAAAGATACGGGACTTATTCTTAAGCATATAACAAAAAAGTATCGTTCTGCAGTAAGCACCAAGCATAGATTCTTACAAGGGCAACTATTATATAGTAAACTTCGTCCTTATTTAAATAAAGTGGTGATTGCAGATCAAGACGGCTATTGCACATCTGAAATATTGCCATTAGATTTTTGGGGCGGTATTTCACCTTTATATATGCAGATTTATTTAATGTCGGCTACATTCCTATCATATGTAAACATGATATCCTATGGAGTTAAGATGCCAAGATTAGGAACAAAAGACGGGGAAAAGGTTCCTATTGCACTTCCGCCATTACGACAACAAGTTATCATAGCAAAAAAAACAAGAGAATGTTTGCAAATTCTTCTATCTCTAACGATAGAGAAGGATAATTTAAAAAATTTAATTGAAATCGCTAAATCCAAAATCCTTGACCTTGCTATTCGTGGTAAGCTTGTACCGCAAGACCCTAATGACGAGCCTGCTTCTGTTCTGCTTGAACGCATAAAGGCTGAAAAAGAAGAACTAATCAAACAGGGCAAAATCAAGCGGGACAAGAAGGAATCTGTCATCTTCAAAGGTGAGGATAACTCTTATTATCAAGATTTGCCTGAAAATTGGGAAATTTGTTCTATAATGGCAATCGCAGAAGTTGACCTTGGAAAAACACTTGATAAAAATAAGAATACAGGAAAATTTTATCCGTATTTGAGAAGTGTAAATATTAAATGGAATGAAATTGATTTATCAGATATAAAAGGGATGCAATTTGAAGAAGATGAACTTCAACGATATAGCATTGTTAAGGGTGACCTTTTAATTTGCGAGGGCGGAGATGTTGGAAGATGTTGTATTTGGAGTTCGGACGAAACAATCTATTACCAGAATGCTCTGCACAGAGTTAGATTTCACGGAGGTTGTGAACCGAAGTATTTCCTATATTTTATGATGTATTTAGAACACACCGGAT
>CALXJH010000046.1 GCA_944388555.1 uncultured Clostridia bacterium | reverse complement strand
ACAGCAGATACAAAATATTATAAAACTTTAAAAACAATGCTTGCCGATACAAGCACAAAAGTTTTATCGGGAATCGACGGGCTTTGTGAAATAGCAGCTTTATCCGAGAATCAATTGGTGGTTTCAGCTACAGTAGGCATTTCCGGGCTTCTTCCGACTATATCGGCCATCAATGCCGGACATGATATTGCACTTGCAAACAAAGAAACATTAGTAACAGCAGGTGCCTTAGTTACCAAACTGGCAAAAGAGAAAGGTGTTCGTTTATTGCCTGTCGATAGTGAACATAGTGCTATTTTTCAATGCTTGCAATGCGCGCATAAACCTAAACGGCTTATTCTAACTGCATCTGGCGGTCCATTTTTTGGCATGCAAAAAGAGGAACTTTTGCATATTACGCCGGCGCAGGCTTTGAAACATCCAAACTGGTCGATGGGTAATAAAATTACCATCGATTCTGCCACTATGATGAATAAAGGATTAGAAATTATTGAGGCAAGATGGTTGTTTGATATGCCTTTAGAAGCAATCGATGTCGTTATCCATCGAGAAAGCATTATACATTCTATGATTGAACTGCAAGACGGTTCTATTCTTGCACAGATGGGCGAACCAGATATGCGTACACCAATATCGGTTGCTTTGAATTATCCTGAACGCGAATCGGTAGAATCCGTTAAATTTGATTTTTTAAAGCACCCGACACTTTCTTTTTTTCCACCCGATGAAAATACTTTTTCGTGTTTAAAATTAGCAAAATTAGCCTTAAAGACCGGCGGTACTATGCCATGCTTTTTAAACGGAGCAAATGAAGCTGCCGTTGATTTATTCTTAAAAGGTAGAATAGAATTTCTGGACATACCTAAGCTTATTGAAAACGCAATGCAAACTTATAAAAGTATTACGAATTATCAATTAACGGATATCCAAGAAACAGATTATGCGGCACGAGCATCTGTAATACAACAAATCGGAGGTTAGCAAATTGACTTTAATCATTGCACTGATTGTCTTTGGTATTATGATTGGCGTTCACGAAGCTGGACATTTAGCGGCAGCTAAAATAAGCGGCGTATTTGTACATGAATTTTCAATTGGCATGGGGCCAAAATTATTTTCCTGGAAAGGCAAAGAAACGCAATATTCCTTGCGTTTGCTTCCTATAGGCGGATACTGTAATTTAGAAGGCGAAAACGGCGGATCTGAAAGCAACCGAGCATTTTGCAACGCAAAACCACTCAACAAGCTGCTGATTTTAGCTTCGGGCGCCATTATGAATTTGGTTTTAGGTTATTTGGTTTTAGTTTTATTCTATGCTGGCCAGCCAACAATTGTAGAGCCGGTTGTTTCTAATGTTGTGTCCGGAACATATGCTGAAGAGGTTGGCATTCAACCAGGTGATACGATTGTAAAAATGGGGAATATGCGGGTGAACTTTTATCCGGATATTAAATTTTTTATGCTCAAAAACGGTGGAAAAGCTTTTGACTTAACGGTTGAAAGAAATGGAGAAAAGATTGTTTTTTCAGATTACCAACCGTATGAAGATTCTGATGGGTATTACATCGGCATCCAGTCACAAGCGCAAAATAACACCTTCTTAAAAACAGCAAAAAACAGCTTCTTTTTGGAAATTTTCTTAGGCAAACTGCTTTTAAGCGGACTATGGGATTTAATTACAGGGAGTATTTCTGTTTCAGAAGCCTCCGGCCCTGTAGGTATTGTTAATGAGATTGGAAATGCGGCTAAAAAAGGCTGGATTGACCTGCTTTATATTGTTGCGCTTATCACTGTCAATCTGGGACTTTTTAATTTGCTTCCCATACCGGCATTAGATGGAGGCAGAATTTTATTTGTCTTGATTTCGATAATTATACGCCGACCAGTCCCTGAAAAAATAGAAACTGCTTTTCATGCGACAGGAATGCTTTTGCTGCTGCTATTGATGTTGTTTATCACTTTTAATGATGTAGGACGTTTGTTCGGATAGGAGGAGACAGGATGCGCCGAGTTATAAAGATAAAAGACCGTATAATAGGAGACGGTAACCCAATTTTGATTCAGTCTATGACCACTACGCCAACAGCTGATACAAGCGCGACTGTTGCTCAGATTAAAGCTCTGGAAGATGCAGGATGTGATATTGTCCGTGTCACCGTTCCTGATATGGCCACAGCCAAACAAATTGATAAGATTAAAGAACAAATCTCCATTCCTTTGGTTGCAGACATTCATTTTGACTACCGAATCGCTTTAGAATGTATGGATAGAGGAATTGATAAAATACGAATAAATCCTGGTAACATTGGCGATGCAGATCGTGTGAAAGCTGTAGCCGAAAAAGCTTTGCAAAAAAATATTCCTATACGAATTGGCGTCAACAGCGGATCTTTAGACAAAGAAATTTTGAAAAAATACGGCGCACCAACCGCAGATGCGATGGTTGAAAGCGCTTTAAAAGAGGCCAAAGAATTAGAGCGGTGGGGAATGGATCAAATTGTTCTGTCCTTAAAATCTTCATCTGTCCTGCAAACAGTCGAGGCATATCGGAAGATCCATTCTTTGACGGACTATCCTCTACATATAGGTGTTACAGAGGCAGGTACAGAATACGGCGGTTTGATAAAATCAAGTGTAGGATTAGGCACGCTGATAAATGAAGGAATTGGTGATACAATGCGTGTTTCTTTAACCGCAGATCCCGTTCGCGAAATCTTAGCTGCTAAAGAAATATTAAAAGCCTGCGGAAAAATACAGGAAGGCATTACGCTCATTTCGTGTCCAACTTGCGGTAGATGCTGTTATCCTTTAATTGATATTGTAAATAAATTAGAACCCAAGCTTAAAACGATACAAAAAAACATTACCGTCGCTGTTATGGGCTGTGTAGTCAACGGTCCTGGCGAGGCTAGAGAAGCTGATATTGGTATTGCCGGCGGTAAAGAAGAATGTATTTTATTTAAAAAAGGGGTTGTTGTTGAACATATTCCTTTTGACCAGGTTATGGATGTTTTATTAGACGAAATCAATAATTTATAAGCACAAAAGGAGAAAAAATGAAGTTTTTAGATATATTTAAGGCTATTATTCCATCTACAGAATTTGCTGCCGCAGACATAGAAAATGTTGTCATGAAAAGAAGCGAAAATTTTCTGTCTGCAGATATCATTATGCCTTATTTTATTTCAAAGGAAAAGCAAGATCTCTTTGCAAGCGAAGTAAGAAATGTTTATGGAATAGAGAACATAGCATTTCAATTTTCTTTTCCTAAAGAAAAAGAAACAACTGTAATAAACAAAGAACCAAGGAAAGAGAAAAAAAGCGAAATATCGACCTCTCCCTTGATATTTGGTAAAGCAACACCTGACAATGTTCAAGTTGAGAAAATTAAAAACTTAGATGAATATTACGGTACAGCAGTAATTGAAGGAACCGTCTTTGAAACGGATTCGCGTGAAACAAAAACCGGAAAAATTATTTTTCGGTTTGATATTACAGATAAAACATCATCCATATCTGTAAAAATGTTTTTAGACCCGAAGAAAAACAATTTATCGCCGATGGAACGCATCAAACCAAATGTTTGTCTTCGTGTTCGCGGGGAAGTAAGATATGACCAATATGACCGCGAGATTACCATGATGGCTTCCGGTATAGTAGAAATTAAGCTTTCCGAAAAGCAAGACGACGCTCCTCAAAAGCGGGTAGAATTGCACCTGCACACAAAGATGAGCGCAATGGACGCAGTAATTGATGCCGATGCTGCGGTAAAGCGCGCAGCAAAATGGGGACATAAAGCAATTGCTATAACGGATCATGGTGTAGTGCAATCTTTCCCGGATGCTTTTGACGCAGGTAAAAAATACAATATTAAAATTTTATACGGTACCGAATGTTATTTAATTGACGATAGTATAAAAATATTAGACGGGACTTCAAATGAGTCTTTTGACGGAACTTTTGTAGCCTTTGATATTGAAACAACTGGGCTTAGCCCCTTAAACTCAGAAATTATTGAAATAGGTGCTGTTCGGATTGATAAAGGAACCATTACGGAAACTTTCAATGCATTTATAAATCCGGGGTTTTTAATTTCTGAGTTTACCACGAATCTGACTGGCATTACAAATGAAATGTTAGAAAATGCGGAAAGTTTAGATGTAGTTTTGCCGCAATTTTTAAACTTTGTTGGCTCTGATCTCCTTATAGCGCATAATGCGCCCTTCGACTGCGGCTTTATTTCATTCGCATGTAAAAAAAGGGATATTAAATTCCAAAATCCTTCTATTGATACTTTGGTGCTTGCTCGATGCATTGATCCAAGCCACAAAAAATATACATTAGATGCTGTTGCTGCTCGTTATAAAATCGACATTGGAAACCATCACCGTGCAAAAGATGATGCAAACACATGCGCGCAAATTTTCTTACAATTATGTAAAAAAATGAAAAATGATTCGATTAAGCATGTTGGCGAACTGAATGAAAAAGTTGCGGCATTTGACTACACAAAACAAAAAACATACCATGCCATACTTCTGGTTAAAAATCAGGAAGGCATGAAGAATTTATATAGAATCATTTCTGAATCACATATTAACTACTTTTATCGCCGCCCTCGAGTGCCCAAAAGTCTTTTAGAAAAAAACCGCAATGGATTGATTATTGGTTCTGCATGTGAAGCAGGGGAGCTTTACCGCGCTATTTTGGACGGTAAACCGCGCGAACGCTTAAAGGATATCGCTAAATTTTATGACTATTTAGAAATCCAACCAATTGGAAACAACCGTTTTATGATTGAAAAAGGAATTGTTGACAATATCGAGCAACTGGTTGAAAACAACAAACTGATCGTTGACTTGGCAAAAGAATTAAACATTCCTTATGTTGCAACATGTGATGCTCATTTTTTAGATCCGGAAGACTCTGTTTTCCGAAGCATCATACAAGCTGGTCAAGGATACGACGATGCGGATAATCAAGCCCCTTTATATTTCAGAACAACAAATGAGATGCTCGCGGAGTTTGATTATTTGGATGAGGAAACGAAGAAAAATGCAGTTATTGCGAATCCGAATCGTATAGCAGACATGATCGAAGATGAATTGCACCCAATTCCCAAACAAACATACGCTCCTAGCATTGACGGAGCGGAAGACGACGTCCGGAATATTTCAGAAGCGCGTGCAAAAGAAATTTATGGCGAAAATTTACCGGACCTTGTACGCGAACGAATGGAAAAAGAATTTCACTCTATCATTGATAACGGATTTTCAGTGATGTACGTTATTGCACAAAAGTTAGTATGGGATTCTCTTGATCACGGTTATTTAGTTGGCTCGCGTGGATCTGTCGGATCTTCTTTCGTTGCTTTTTTAATGAAGATTACCGAAGTAAACGCTTTGCCACCGCATTATATCTGCCCGCACTGCAAAAATGTTGAGTGGATCGATGATGGCTCTGTAGGCTGCGGAATGGATTTGCCGGACAAAATCTGTCCTGTCTGCGGTACGAAATATTACAAAGATGGACATAATATTCCTTTTGAAACATTCTTGGGATTTTACGGCGATAAAGATCCTGATATAGATTTGAATTTTTCAGGTGAATATCAATCCGAGGCGCATAAGTATACCGAAAAAATATTCGGTCATGATCACGTGTTTAAAGCTGGCACTATATCTGGTCTTGCAGATAAAACAGCATTTGGCTATGTCGTAAACTATTTAGCCGAGCGAAATAAAATTGTTACGAACGCCGAAAAAAACCGTTTAAAGATGGGGTGTGAAGGCGTAAAAAAAACGACCGGGCAGCATCCCGGCGGCATGGTTGTTGTGCCTGCGGATATGGATATTTTGGATTTTTGTCCCATTAACCGCCCGGCAGATAAAAAAGACTGCGATTTCATTACGACACATTTTGATTATGGAAAAATGAAAGGCACCCTTTTAAAATTTGATATTTTAGGGCACGATGATCCCACTGTTTTAAAAATGCTTGGTGATCTAACCGGTATAGATGTTACTTCGATTCCATTGGACGATCAAAAAGTAATGAGTTTATTTACTTCAAACAAAGAATTAAAATATTTGCCGGAATATATGGAGGGCGAAACTTTTCTGGATGACGTAGGAACGTATGCCATACCTGAATTTGGAACAAATTTCGTGCGTCAGATGCTTTTGGATACAAAACCAACTACTTTTGGCGAACTCGTTCGTATTTCAGGTCTTTCGCACGGAACAAATGTTTGGCTGAATAATGCACAAGACCTGGTTCGGGCAGGTACAGCTACGTTAAAAGAAGTTATCTGTACCCGTGATGATATTATGACAACCCTGATTCATTGGGGCGTCGAAAACAAAGCCGCCTTTGATATTATGGAATATACAAGAAAAGGTAAATTCAAACAGCATACCGATATGATTCCGATTATGCAAGACAGCGGTGTTCCGCAATGGTATATTGATTCTTGCCTCAAAATCAGTTATATGTTCCCCAAAGCACATGCGGCTGCATATGTAATGATGGCGTTCCGCATCGCCTGGTTCAAAGTGTACTATCCCGAAGCATTTTACCAAGCGTATTTTACCGTACGTGCAGATGAGTTTGACGCTGCTTTGATGACCAAAGGCATACAAAAAGTACGGGATACGATCAGGAATATGAAACACAGCGAAGTGAAGCTTTCGGCAAAAGAAAGTAACACGCTGACTATTTTAGAAGTCTGCAATGAAATGTATAGCCGTGGATATACATTTGTTCCTATTGACCTATATAAATCCGATGCTAAAAAATTCCTTAAAACAGAAAAAGACATTTTGCCGCCTTTAAACGCTTTGGCAGGATTGGGAGAAAATGCAGCTGCAGCAATCGTAGAAGCACGAAAGGACGGCGAATTTATGACTATAGAT
>CALXJH010000045.1 GCA_944388555.1 uncultured Clostridia bacterium | reverse complement strand
TTGATTTGCTGTACGATTGGATGCCGAGTCACCGTGACCGCCTCTAAAACATTGGATAACTTTTGCGCAATCCCGGCAACGTTTCCTGATTGGATCGCTTGTATCATACCCGCGGTATCGGGATGTTTGATATTTTCAGCAGCGTCAATTTCCTCATATACTTTTGCCGTACTCACACTAAAATTTGGCTTGGCCATACATAAAATCATCTGAGGTGCGTTTTCTATCCGCTCTAAATCACAGCCGATTCCTCTTGCCACCGCTGTTCCGCCTAAAATACAATAAGGAACATCCGCACCGATTTGCGCTCCTATTTTCATCAATCTTCGTTTTCCGGCATGTACCCCGGTAAGTTTTGAAAGTGCCCGTAAAACACCTGCCGCATTACTGCTTCCGCCTGCAATTCCCGCCGCAACCGGAATATTTTTTTTAATATAGATTTCTACTCCGCATTTTTTATCGGGAAATTCTTCAAAAAAACAGACTGCGGCTTTATATGCAGTATTTCTGCTGTCACAGGGTAGATAAAATTTATTGCACGAAATACGGATATCGCTATGGTGATTGGTTACTTTAACGGTAACTTCATCATACAACTGAACCGACTGCATGACCATTTCCACTTGATGATACCCGTTCGGATAAACCCCTAAAACATCCAGCGTCAGATTTATTTTCGGATAGGTTTTTATGGTTAAACTCTTCATTTTTGCAGTTCTCCTAAAATTCTTCTTTTTGCCTGATTGACTTCATAAATTGCACGTTCTACATCAATCGTAAAGAATCTGCCTTTTTCATAGACTATTTTTCCGTCAATCATTGTCATCTCCACGTTCTTTCCGTTTGCAGCATACACCACATTATTTACCGCGCTGTATACCGGCTGCATGGACGGACAATCTGCGTCTATGACAATCAAGTCCGCTTTATTTCCCACCTTTACACTTCCGCAATCATAACGGCGCTGGGCAAATGCGCCGTTTTGCGTTGCAAAGGCAAGCGCGTCTTTTGTTGTAATTGCGCTTGGATCTAGCCTTACGCCTTTATTTAAAACTGCACATAGCTTTATTTCCTCAAACATATCTAAATTATTGTTCGAGGAGCATCCGTCCGTTCCAATGGCAATTCTTATTCCTTTTTCCTGCATCTTCGGGATATCTGCAACACCGCTTGCAAGCTTTAAATTGCTCATGCAATTATGCACTGCCACTACGTTGTTTTTGGCTAAAATATCCATATCCTGATCGTTTAGCCAAACACAGTGGGCTGCAACCACAAAATTATCCAAAAGTCCCGTATCTTGAAAATACTGCACCGGTGTTACACCGTACTTTTCCAAACACTCCTGCACTTCGGTCTGTGTTTCCGACAAATGAATCTGCACGATGGAATCTGTCTGCTTAGCGTAAATGGCCAGTTCTTCTACCGTTTTACGGTTGGATGTATATACGCTATGACAGCTTTTATCTATTTTGATTCTTCCATTTTCTGCGCCGTGATAAAGTTTAAAACAGTTACATTCTTCGAGATGGTTCCTATTTTGCGAAAAAGGCGTTTCATCGAAATCCATAAGCCCGTTGCATAAATTGACTTTAAAACCGCTTTCTATATACGCTTTTATACTTGCCTGCATGTGGCCGTACATATCGCTGACCGAAACCGTTCCCGACGCCATCATTTCCGCAATGCCAAGCATACATCCCCAATAGCAGTCCGCATCTGTAATTTTTGCTTCAAAAGGGAAAATGTAATGATACAGCCAATCTTGCAAATTATGATTTTCGGCATATCCGCGCAGCAGCGTCATAGGTGTATGGCCGTGTGCATTATAAAAACCGCTCATTAAGATTTTATTCTTTCCGTCATACACACGTCCGTACCTTGCCGTATCGGCAGGCATTTGATTGCCGATATAAGTAATTGTATCCCCTTCTACACCAACGTACATATCCTTTAGATCCTGTAAATGTTCATCAATCAGATCAATATTTTTAAACAGCATTTTCTATGCCTCACAATCCTACATTCTATTTTAACTGATTATATCATCTGCAAACAAAAAAAGCAACCGCAAAATAAAATCTCCCGTAAGCTGCTACGGGAGATGTATGCATATTCCTTTATTCTTCCATTTGTCTTCCTAAAAAAACCGCGGCGGTCTGTGCAAGTTTTTGTTCAACCTCGCTCATAACTTCTACCCCGTCTCCAAAAAAGATAACCGAACCAATACTATCTCCCTCAGATATAATAGGAAACAGTACGGAAGCAAAATATTTATCGCTGTGATCTAAAATATAGACTGCCTTGTCCTCTACATGTTTTTGTATATGCTGACTGCGCTGCTGAATTAAATTTTCAACATCAGGAGAAATTTTACGTTCATAAATTTCTTTTTTAGACGCGCCGGATACTGCAATCACCATATCTTTATCTGTAATGCACACGCCTCTTCCGCTGATCTTTGCCAAAGTTTCTGCATACTGAGAAGCAAATGTTCCGAGTTCACCAATCGGGGAATACTTTTTAAAAATCACTTCCCCGTCCCGGTCTGTAAAGATTTCTAACGGGTCTCCTTCGCGTATACGCATGGTTCTTCGGATTTCTTTCGGGATAACAACCCTTCCTAAATCATCTATTCTTCTTACAATTCCTGTTGCTTTCATATATAAAACTCCTTCATTTCTTTTTTGAAAATTGCCTTGTTATTGTTTGTAGTTTACTGCTTTTTATACGCAAAAAAATGTTGCTTTTCCAAAATTTTTTTGATATACTGTCACTATAATTCTGTCTAAAAGAGGTTATAAATATGTGTAAAATATGCTCTGTTCAAGATTTTGGCGCTAAAGGTGACGGCATACAAGACGATTCCTCTGC
Organism: uncultured Clostridia bacterium; assembly: GCA_944388555.1. GTDB lineage: Bacteria > Bacillota > Clostridia > RGIG6154 > RGIG6154 > RGIG6154. The sequence continues at coordinate 12,173 of CALXJH010000045.1, read as the reverse complement.
TTTCCAGGCTGCGCTTGATTCTGGCGTTTATGAAATTGTGATTCCGCAAGGATATTACCGCATCGGGCATACACTTCATATTCATTCCAACACAAAAATACATGCGAGTATGAACGCACGTATTGTTTTGGATGGTACAATCCCCAAAAAGCGCGGTGATTTCCTGCTTACAAACTCTGATTTTTGCAATGGAAATATAAATATCACCATTCAAGGCGGTATATGGGACGGCAACAATACCGGCGCCGGCAATCAAAAACCGCATATTTTTGATAAAAACGGATATTCGGGAACGGTATTGAATTTTTTTAATGTGCAAAATATGACACTTACAGATCTTATTGTGGCAAATTCTGTTACTTACAATATTAGGATGGCAAATATTCAGAATTTTAAAATAGAAAATATTGGATTTTTAAGTGACTGTTTTGGAAAAAATCAGGATGGTGTACATTTAAACGGAAAAGTAAAAAATGGTGTTATACGCAATATACGCGCATTGTCAAAGGGACAGACCAATGATGACCTGATTGCTATAAATGCAGATGACAGTATGGAACGTGTAGAAAATTTCGGTATGGTGCGTGGAAGTATTGAAAACCTTTTAATTGAAAATTTATTTGCCGAGGACTGTCACACCATCATTCGTCTGCTCAGCGTCACAGCCCCGATTCGAAATATAACAATCAGAAATGTATACGGCGGATATCGCTGTTATGCTATAAATGCGGACGCCGCAAGATATTGCGCAACCCCTCTGTTTGATGAACAAGACTTCCCGGACGGTGCAGGGCATATTGAAAACGTAAAAATTGAAAATATGTGTTGTTTTAATACCAATGTGGATAATCAAAATCCGGCTATAGGCATGGAAACACTCTGCTCGAGTTTTGAAATCTCAAACTTTCGCCTGATACAAAAAGGAAATGCACCAAAACCCACATACGCACTTTGTGCCAAATATATAAAAAATCAAATTGTAATTGCAGATCAAACAAAACACCCCATACTATCTAAGCAAGATATTTGTTGCGTTCCTGACTTTCAGAATCTTAAAATCATAAAAACAAACAATCATGAATAAAAAAATGTCGATTTATCTTTACAGAATCTTAAAAATATAGTATAATTATATATTATGAACAAAGCGCGGATTTGTACAAATTCTTTTGCAGCGTAGAACTTATGGACAAATCTGCATATTTTGCCGTCGCTGCAACGGCAGATAGGAGAAAGAAATATGAAAAAAATGATGTTGGGAAACGAGGCTGTTGCCCGCGGTATGCTTGAAAGCGGCATCAGCGTTGTTTCTTCCTATCCCGGCACACCCAGTACTGAAATCACGGAGTTTGCCGCAAAATATGAAGAAATCTATGCCGAATGGGCACCAAATGAAAAAGTTGCTGTCGAGGTAGCCATCGGCGCCTCTATCGCAGGCGCACGCGCTGCTGCCTGCATGAAACATGTCGGGTTTAACGTTGCGGCGGATCCTGCTTTTACGGTTTCTTACACAGGTGTAAACGGCGGACTTGTTTTTTGTGTCGCAGACGATCCGGGCCTACACTCCAGCCAAAATGAACAAGATACACGCCGGCTGGCAGTCGCTGCTAAAATTCCGGTTTTAGAACCTTCCGACAGTACAGAATGTAAAGAATTTACAAAACTTGCGGTTTCACTTTCCGAGCAGTTTGATACGCCTGTTATCTTAAGACTCTCTACACGTGTTGCGCATTCTCAAAGCCTGGTAGAGTTATGTGAACCAACGCCTTATCAAAGAAAACCTTATGAGAAAAATCCAGGAAAATATGTAATGATGCCCGGCATGGCAAAAGTACGGCATTCATTTGTAGAAAAAAGACTCAAAGACATGGCTGCCTGGGCAGAAACTGCACCGGTAAACCGTATAGAAATGGGAGATACCAAAATTGGTATTATTGCTTCCGGCATTGCTTATGAATATGCAAAGGAAGCCGTTCCGAATGCTTCTTTTCTGAAATTAGGGCTTACATATCCCCTCTGTGCAGATTTAATCAAAGATTTTGCTTCAAAGGTCGAAAAGCTTTATGTGATTGAAGAATTAGAGCCTATCACTGAAGAATTCTGCAAAACATTAGGCATTTCGGTAATCGGAAAAGAAATTCTCTCATTAGAAGGAGAATACAGCACCGAACTGATTAAAAAAGCGATCTTAGGAATAGACGATACCGTTTATACCCAAGATGATCAGCTTCCCATCCGTCCGCCCATCATGTGTCCGGGCTGTCCGCATAGAGGCGCGCATTATGTGCTGAAAAAACTGGGCGTTACTGTAAACGGAGATATTGGCTGTTATACATTAGGTGCATTACCACCTATGCAAAGTATGGATACCTGCGTTTGCATGGGTGCAAGCGTAAGTATGGTTCACGGATTTGGCCTTGCGGATCCGGCATTTAACAAAAAAACAGTTGCCATTTTAGGGGATTCTACTTTTATCCACAGCGGCATTACCCCTTTGATCAATATTCTTTATAATAAAGGCGTCGGCACGGTTATCATTTTACACAACTCCATTACAGGTATGACCGGCGACCAGCAGAACACAACGACTGGTTATACATTAAAAGGCGATGCAACCAACATCATCAGCCTGGAAAAATTATGTGAAGCAATCGGCGTTAAAAGAATCCGTGTGGAAGATCCTTTTGATCTGCAAGGATTTGAAAAGGCAGTAAAAGAAGAAATTGCAGCCGAAGAGCCTTCTGTCATTATTTCCAGACGTCCTTGCGCTCTGTTAAAAGGCGTTAAATTCCCCGGTCCGATTTCTATTGATCCGAACAAATGTATCGGTTGTAAGATGTGTATGAAGATTGGTTGTCCGGCTATTGTCCTTAAAAATGATCGGCCGGTAATTGACAGCACGTTATGTAACGGCTGCGGTCTTTGTAAAAAAGTTTGCAAACCCAACGCAATTGGTGATAATAAATAAATCTTATATGGCTTGCAAACAGCAATTTTAAAAAACATAGAGCCAAAAAATTTCTTATCATACAACTCTGCAGATAAGAAATTTACAATCTGATTTTTGCTGACGCAGAGCGGCAGAATGGAGATAAAAAGTATGGAAAAAAATATTATCATTGTTGGCGTTGGCGGTCAAGGCACTCTTCTTGCCAGCAGAATTTTAGGCGCCGCTGCCACCTTGAAAGGTTATGATGTAAAAGTTTCAGAAGTGCATGGTATGGCACAGCGTGGCGGCAGCGTTATCACCTATGTAAAGTACGGACAAAAAGTGCATTCCCCCATTGTGGCAAAAGGTACTGCTGATCTCATTTTAGCATTTGAAATGCTGGAAGGCTTCCGTTACCTTCCTTATCTAAAAAAAGATGGCGTCCTAATCGTAAACAACCAGACGATTGACCCTATGCCTGTTATTACCGGCGCGATGAAATACCCAGAACATATCGTAGAGAAAATTGAGCAGAAAAACATTCGCGTCGTTTGTGTGGATGCGCTTTCAAAGGCCATTGAAGCGGGCAGCACCAAAGCTGTAAATGTTGCGTTGATCGGTTCTTTGGCTGCAACCTCTCCCATTGAAAAGGATATCTTTATTCAAGCTTTAAAGCAAACCGTTCCTGAAAAGTTCTTGGACTTAAACAAAAAAGCTTTTGAACTTGGCTATAAAACCGGAACAGAACAATAAACCGCATATTATTTTTTCCCGTATACAAAAATTTGTATACGGGATTTTTTTTGTATATTTTTACAAAATCTACCCATAATAGCATTAGGTGATAGCATGAAACGAAGCCAAATTATTCTTATTTTTCTGTCTGTATTTTTAGTGGGCGGCATAAGCGGAGGACTATTAGGCACCTTTGTATTTTCAGATGCAAAAAACGCCAATAGTCAAACCAAAATCATAGAAGAACCGCGCATTTTGGAATTTGTTACCACACATACACTTTGCGGGCATACCAGCACATATACAGAACCACAAAAACAAATTTTTGAAAGCACCGAACAAATTCAGTCTACTTTTCCAGAATGGATAATCCGGCGTGTTACGGATGAAAAAATAACATTGGAGCGCGAAACGGCAGATTACTGCGAATATCACTATTTTGCTTATTTGTCTGGCAATACCATTTTTATTGAAACCCGAAACGGAGATGTAAAAAAAGAAATCGACATTTCTGCTTTATCCATAACCGACCAAGAAAGGCAATCGCTTACGGATGGGCTTTACTTAAACGGTCAGGATGCACTCACTGCCTTTATAGAAGATTTTACAAGTTAAAAGGAGAACTTATATGAAAACATTTCGATTACCTGTCCAGGTTTGTTTCGGTACAAACGCGCTGGATATTTTAAAATCCTTTCAATCGCCTTTTATTGTAGCGGATCCTTTCTTTGCCGAGTCCCCGCTCATGCAAAAAATTACACAGCACTATACAGAATATACGATTTTCAAAGATTTTACACCCGACCCCACATTATCTTCCATCGCAAATGGCATTACTAAGTTCAGCGAAAAGAATTACCAATCTATATTGGCAGTAGGAGGCGGTTCTGCCATAGATACAGCAAAAGCCATTCTTTTATTCAGTATAAAGAGCGGAAAATGTAAAAAACTGCCTTTCGTGGTCATTCCGACAACCAGCGGCACAGGCTCTGAAGTAACCGCCTTTTCTGTTGTAACCGACACCGAAACAAAAACCAAGCATCCGCTAATTTCGGAAGATATTCTTCCCCATACTGCCATTTTAGATACAGAATTTGTTAAGACAGTACCTAAAAAAATCGCCGCAGATACCGGTGCAGATGTACTCTGTCACGCGCTCGAAAGTTATGTTTCAACAAATGCCACACCTTTTAGCGACGCATTAGCAGAAAAAGCCATACAAATGGTATTTTCCTTTCTTCCCAAAAGTATCCATGAAGACCTGTATGCCAAGGAAATGGTACATTATGCGTCTACAATGGCAGGCCTTGCTTTTAACCTTTCCAATTTAGGACTCTGCCATGCCATGGCACACAATATAGGTGCACGCCTTCATCTTCCGCACGGCAGAACGAATGCAATTTTACTTCCACACATTGTTCGTTTTAACGCAGGCACGCTGCACTATGCAGACACGCCATCCCAAACAGCGTTAAAATATGCCCATATTTCAAAACTTTTGGGAAACAGTGGCACTCCTTCCTTGTTAGTAAAAAAACTAATCAATGACATCGAACGGTTGTTTCAGATGATAGATCTTCCGAAAAATTTTCATAGTGCGGGCGTAGAAAAACAACAATTTGAGGCTGAAAGTGAAGCCATATGCGCAGCAGCACTAAAGGATGGCTGCCTTTCAACCAATCCCATACAACCCACCAAGCAGCAGGTAGAAGAATTATTAAAAGGAGCGTTCTGACATATGGAAGAAAAGCAACGCATTATTCAAGAATTTGTGCCTGGAAAACAAATCACGCTTTCGCATTTGATTGCAAGCCCTACCCCTGAAATTTTCAACAAACTTGGCATTGCAGAAGACCACTTTGATGCAATTGGGGTGATGACCATTACCCCCAGCGAAGGTGCCATTATTGCGGCAGACGTCGCAACAAAGTCATCGGATGTGTTCATCGGGTTTATTGACCGGTTTAACGGAGCGCTTGTTATAACGGGAGACGTCAGCTCTGTTGAATCTGCCTTAAACGATATTATGGACATAATGGAAAACTATATGGGATTTACCCCCACCAAAATCACAAAAACATGAAAAAAATCATATTTATGGGAAAAAGTCAGAGTGGGAAAACAACATTATGCCAGAAATTACACCACATGGCTGTGCGTTATAAAAAAACACAAATGGTTGAGCAATATGCCAACGCCATTGATACTCCAGGAGAATATCTGGAAAACCGGCACTATTATTCAGCACTGATTGTAACCTCTGCAGACGCTAAAATCATCGGTGTCATCGCCGATCCGACCGAACCGGAAAACTATATTCCCCCCGCTTTTGCCATGACATTTGGAAAACCCGTTATCGGCATTATAACCAAGATCGGCATTGCAAATCCACAACAAATACAGCGCGCAGAAGCCTGTCTGCAAAACGGAGGCATCCGGAAAATTTTTAAAGTTGACAGTATAGATGAAATCGGACTGGAGGCATTATTTTCCTATCTGGAGGAGGTATAAAGATGGCAGAAACGCTTTTAAGCGTAGGCATTGATATAGGCACCAGTACTACACAGCTGGTATTTTCAAAATTATATATTGAAAACGTTGCGGCAGGCTATTCCGTTCCTAAAATGGCAATTACAAACAAAGAAATTATTTATAAAAGCGACATTCATTTTACACCGTTAAAATCCGCAACAGAAATTGACGCAGATGCTGTTTTGAAAATTATCCAAGCTGAATACGCCAAAGCCGGCATTTCCATAAAAGACACAGATACAGGGGCTGTCATTATAACGGGTGAAACAGCGCGTAAGGAAAATGCAAAAGCGGTTTTAGAGGCAATGAGTGCCTTTTCAGGTGACTTTGTCGTGGCAACTGCCGGTGCAGATTTAGAGAGCATTATTTCAGGAAAAGGTGCCGGTGCAGACTTATTCTCAAAAGAAAGACATACCATATGCGCCAATTTTGATATTGGCGGCGGTACAACCAATATTGCGGTTTTCAATCGGGGAAAAACCCAAGACACCGCCTGCTTTGATATTGGCGGCAGACTGATCCGGTTTGACACACAACGAAAAATCACCTATATTTCCCCAAAAATAAAACAAATCATCCAAAGTGAACATTTCGGGCTGTCAGAAGGGAATCTATTTGATATAAAAGAAGCAGAAAAAATCATGGATATTATGGTAGATGTTTTATGCCAAAGCGTAGGGATAGGCAGCAGTCCGTATTTCCAATTGCTTATGACACACAAAGGCATTACAGCAGACCAAAAAATTGAATACATCTCCTTTTCAGGCGGTGTCGCAGAGGGAATTTACAAGAATGTCGAAAATCCGTATGCATTTGGGGATATCGGTCTGCTTTTAGGAAAAAAGATCAAAGAATCGGCTTTGTGCCGCGAATTTAAACTTGCAAAAAGCCGTGAAACCATCCGCGCAACGGTTGTAGGTGCAGGCAGCCATACAACTGAAATAAGCGGAAGCACCATCTATTATACGCCTTCTCTTTTACCCTTAAAAAGTTTACCAGTACTAAAAATTCAAGATGAAACTCATATCCGTGAAGAATTTTGCGAAAAAATAAAATGGTTTGAACCCGGGCAAACGATTGCCATTTCTTTAAAAGGGAAAAATAGTCCCAGTTTTTCTGATTTAAGTAAAACAGCAGAAGACATTTCAAACGCTGTACAATCCTACAACGGCCCGATCATTGCTGTTTTTGAAGAAGATATGGGAAAAGCTATGGGCTATGCACTGCAGCAAAAATTACCAAATCGAAAAATCATCAGCATTGACAATATCCGTCTGCAGGAAGGCGATTACATTGATATAGGAAATCCCACACAAACCGGCAATATTCTGCCGGTAATCGTGAAAACATTACTTTTTCAATAGGAGGAATAACATGATACTCAAAACGGTACTTTTTGGACATACTTATCAGTTCAAAGATCTAAAAGACGTACTTGCCAAAGCCAACGAAGAAAAATCCGGTGATATTCTTGCAGGAATTGCCGCCGAGACGGCAGAAGAACGTGTTGCCGCAAAAATTGTACTATCTCAAATTCGTTTGGAAGATTTAAGAAACAATCCAGTCGTTCCGTATGAGTTAGATGAAGTAACACGCATTATACAAGATGACTTGAATGAACCCATATACAACGCCATTAAAACATGGACCGTATCGGAACTCAGAGAATGGATTTTAGATGAAAACACAACCGAAGCAGATATCAAAAAAATTTCGCGCGGCTTAACCTCGGAAATGGTTGCTGCGGTGGCAAAACTGATGTCAAACATGGACCTGATATATGCCGCGTCCAAAATTCGGATTACTGCCCACTGCAACACCACCATAGGAAAACGGGGCACTTTATCTGCGCGCCTACAGCCAAATCACCCTACCGATGACCCGGACGGTATTATGGCTTCCGTTTTAGAGGGACTCTCCTATGGAAGCGGCGACGCACTGATTGGCTTAAATCCGGTTGATGATTCGACGCAAAGCGTTACACGGATTTTAAAGCGGTTTGATGAAATCAAAAACCGTCTGCAAATTCCAACCCAGATTTGTGTACTTGCTCATGTTACCACGCAGATGGACGCTATTAAAAAGGGCGCGCCTACAGATTTAATTTTCCAATCCATCGCCGGCAGTGAGAAAGGCAATACCGCCTTTGGCTTTAATGCACAAACGATTGAAGAGGCGCGCCAGCTTGCACTTACCCATGGTACAGCGGAAGGACCAAATGTAATGTATTTTGAAACCGGGCAGGGCTCGGAACTTTCTTCCGAAGCCCATAACGGAGCAGACCAAGTGACTATGGAAGCGCGCTGCTATGGTTTTGCCAAACATTTTTCTCCCTTTCTTGTCAACACCGTTGTCGGTTTTATTGGCCCTGAGTATTTATACGATGGCAGACAAGTCAGCCGGGCAGGTTTAGAAGACCATTTTATGGGTAAGCTCACAGGGGTTTCTATGGGCTGCGACGCTTGCTACACCAATCACATGAAAGCGGATCAAAACAGCATTGAGGATTTGGCTGTTCTGCTTACAGCCGCAGGATGTAACTATTTTATGGGAATACCACATGGCGACGACGTTATGCTTAATTATCAGACAACTGGCTACCATGAAACCGCCGCATTGCGTGAAATCTATGGATTAAAAGCCATCCAGCCCTTTCACGAGTGGCTGCTTAAACATGAATTTGTGGATCAACAGGGCCGCCTGACCTGTAAGGCGGGCGACGCTTCAGCCTTACTTTAAACAGAAAGGAGTTTTATACACGATGCAGGAAGCAGAACTTAGAACCTTGGTGGAAGAAATGGTGCATAAAATGCTCACGTCCAACGAACACCACGAAATACAAATAGAAAAAAGCGTAAAGAGCACTACAAATTCCAAAACACAAAACACCGTTATAGAAGACGGCTGTATTCCGGACATTTCAAAAGTAGATATCAGAAAACAATTTTTAGTGGAAAATGCCAAGGATAAAGAAACCTATCTGGAAATGAAATCGAAAACACCTGCAAGACTTGGAATTGGGAAAGCAGGCGCACGCTATAAAACCGAAACCATGCTGCGCGTCCGTGCCGACCATGCCGCCGCACAGGATTCTGTTTTTTCAGATGTTTCGGAAGAATTTATCGAAAAAAATGGTTTTGTGAAGGTACAAACACTGTGTAATTCTAAAGATGAATATATTACGCGTCCAGATAAAGGAAGGCGTTTTCCCGGAAATCAACTTGAAATTATACGCAAGACAATTCCTGAACATTCAAAAGTTGCGATTGTGGTAGGAGACGGTCTGTCTTCTGCGGCAATCGAAGCAAACGCGGCTGAAATGATTCCGTCTATGAAACAGACGCTTCAGGCGCATCAAATTACTGTGGGTCCTGTGTTATTTGTAAAATATTGCCGTGTTGGCGCAATGGACGCAATCGGCGAAGTTACAGATACAGACGTCATTTGTCTTTTGGTGGGAGAACGTCCGGGATTGGTAACAGCGGAATCTATGTCCGCCTATATTGCGTACAAGCCCAAGCACGGCTTACCCGAGGCAAAGCGTACCGTTATTTCCAATATTCATAAAGGCGGAACGCCGCCTGTCGAGGCTGGCGCACATGCGGCAGAGCTCATCTTGACCATGTTAGAAAAGAAAGCCTCCGGCATTGATTTGAAATGAGGTTAGACTATGAAAAATGATAAATTACGCCCCACTCTGCTAAGTACAAAAGTCATATCCAATCTCAGTCCAAGTTTGGTTCAAGCCCTGCAGCTGCCACAGCAGCACAAAAGCATCGGTATTATTACTGCAGATATGGACGATGTAACTTATACCGCGTTAGACGAGGCTACAAAAGCTGCAGACGTTAAGGTTGTGTATGGCAAATCTATGTATGCAGGCGCAGGAAATGCACAAACCAAACTTGCCGGCGAAGTCATTGGTATAATCAGCGGTCAGAGCCCGGCAGAAGTCCGGAGCGGCCTGCAGGCAGCCGTTTGCTTTATGGAAAATGACGGCTATTTTGTGAGCGCCAACCAAGATGATTCTATCGTATACTATGCGCACACAATCTCACGTACAGGCTCTTATCTTTCTTCTGTCGCAGGTATACCGGAAGGTGAACCGTTAGCGTATCTTATTGCCCCACCGCTGGAATCTGTAGTTGGGCTGGACGCTGCAATGAAAGCTGCCAATGTCAAACTGGTTCAGTTTTTTCAGCCGCCGTCCGAAACCAACTTTGGCGGCGGATTGCTTACCGGAACACAATCTGCCTGCCGCGCGGCTTGCACTGCTTTTGCGCAAGCCGTACAAATGATTGCAGACAATCCCTTGGAGGTGATAAAATAAATGAACGCATTAGGCTTAATTGAGGTAATCGGCTATCCTTGCGCTATCGACGCAGCAGACGCCGCCGCTAAATCTGCAAATATTAAAGTGCTTGGCATCTCTAAAGTTGGCAGCGGTATTCTTACTGTTCAGCTGTCCGGAGATGTGGGCGCTATAAATTCTGCTGTCGCAGCCGGCGCAGCTTCTGCATCAAAAGTCGGAAAAGTACTGCACACCCATGTGATCCCGCGCGCAGACAATCAAATTGTTGAAAAAGGCATTGTTTTTCTTGCCGACAAAAACAACACCAATAGCAATCATGGCGGTCTGTGGGATAAAAGCAACGCCGAATTAAAAGAAATGCTGCTCTTAAATGGCGCGCATGATGAAAAACAATTGAAATATATGAAAAAAGAGGAATTGATTCAACTACTCCAACAAGGAAAGGATGAAACAGATGGAGCTAAAGGATAAAGATTTAATTTCAATACAACAAGCAAGAGACTGCATTCGAAATGCCAGTGTTGCACATCGCACACTTGCTTCCTTTTCGCAAGAACAAATAAACAATATTGTGGCAGCCATGGCTAAAGCCGGTGAACAAAACGCCGAGCGCTTAGCAAAAATGGCGCAGGAGGAAACAGGTTTTGGCAATTGGCAAGATAAAAAAATTAAAAATCTGTTTGCATCCCGCACCATTTATGAAGCGATTCGTGACTTAAAAACTGTTGGTATTTTAAGAGATAATAAAGAGGAAAAAGTTTTAGACATTGGTGTAAGCGTGGGGGTAATTGCCGGTATTGTTCCATCTACCAACCCCACTTCTACCGTAATATTTAAAGCGCAAATTGCTTTAAAGGGAGGAAACAGCATTGTATTTTCTCCGCATCCGGGTGCTAAAAACTGCATTTTAGAAACGGTTAAATGTATTCGGGCGGCAGCAGAAGAAGCGGGGTGTCCGCCCGGTGCCATCTCCTGTATCGAAACGCCCACTTTAAACGGAACAAAAGAATTGATGCAAAACAGCCTTACCGCTTTGATTCTTGCAACAGGCGGACCTGAAATGGTGCGGTCTGCATATTCATCCGGCAGACCCGCCATAGGCGTGGGTGCAGGAAACGGACCTGCCTTCATTGATAAAACCGCCGATATCGCCCTTGCCGTTAAACGTATTTTTGATTCAAAAACATTTGATAATGGCACAATATGCGCTTCGGAGCAATCCATTATTATTGAAAAAAGCATTTGCGCACAGGTAGAATCAGAAATTAAAAAACAGGGCGGCTTTATTTTAGACGAATCAGATGCAAACAAGCTTGCGCAGTTTATTCTTCGTCCAAACGGCAGTATGAATCCGGCGATCGTTGGAAAAACGGCTCAGCAGATTGCGCGGCTTGCGAATTTACAAAATGTACCCGAAACAACACGCGTACTGCTTGCAAGAGAAACAAAAGTTGGAATGGCTGTACCATTTTCGCATGAGAAGTTAGCACCGATTCTTGCTTTTTATGTAGAAGAAGATATTCCTTCTGTTTTAGAAAAATCTATTAAAATTTTGCATTTTGAAGGTGCGGGACATACATTTTGTATGCATTCAAAAGATGAGGCGCTCATCAAACGTTTTGCGCTTGCTATACCGGCTTCGCGCATACTCATTAACACACCCGG
>CALXJH010000044.1 GCA_944388555.1 uncultured Clostridia bacterium | reverse complement strand
AGCTCTGTCCCTTTATATAATGCCGATAAGCCTGATAGGCATATACCGAAAGAACAGGAAAATTTGCAATAAGCTGAATACATTGGCGCAAAACGTTGGGTACGCTGATATCATTTGCATTTTTATCATAAGAATATAATGTCAGCACACTGCGCGCGAGCGAATTCATAATATCCTGGTTAGGCGCTTTCATAATTATATCCCGCACAAAATTGGTAGGCAGCTTTCTGTAATGTACAAGTAATTTATTAAAATCATAAAGCTGCTCTGCATTGGGAAGCTCGCCAAACAAAAGCAGATAAACCGTTTCTTCGAATCCATAGCGCTGATCCTGCTCAAAACCTGCAACTAAGTCGTTTATGTTTATTCCCCTATAATATAGCTCTCCTTCCATCGGAACGGCTTTTCCGTTCTCATTTTTAAAGGCATTGATTGTAGAGATTTCGGTTAAACCTGTAACAACCCCTTTGCCATCCAAGTCACGGAGACCTCTTTTTACTTGATGTACGGTATAAAGTTCTGGATTGATATTACTATTTTTCTTGCATAAATCCGCAAGCAAATAAATCTCCGGTGTTATTGCCGAATAGTTGTATGCAGACATGCCATCATCCCCTTTTCGTTTATTTATTTATATTATACAGGAATTTCCTTAATAAATCAAGTTGAAATTTGTCATCATATATGTTAAAATGTTTATTTAGGGATATGTTCTTACAGAAAGGTTGGTTGAAAGTTTTGGATATTTTCTCAAGAAGCGAGCAAATGATCGGCGCTGTGAATATGCGCAAGTTAGCCGATTCTAAAGTATTGTTATTTGGCCTCGGCGGCGTCGGCGGCTATGCTGCCGAAGGGTTAGTCAGAAGCGGTATCGGTCAGATAACAGTTGTTGATCACGACGTAATTTCCGAAAGCAATATAAATCGTCAGATTATCGCAACCACGCAAACAATCGGTATGGATAAAGTTGAAGCTGCCACAAAACGCATATTATCAATCAATCCGCATTGTTCTGTTATACCCAAAAAAACATTTTTTATGCCGGAAAGCAGCGATATAGACTTTTCTCAATATGATTATGTAATTGATGCCATTGATACTGTTACTGCAAAAATCAGCATTGCTGAGCAGTGTATCCAAAGTGGTGTTCCGATTATTTCTTGTATGGGAACCGGAAATAAAATCAATCCTGCCATGCTTAAAGTTACTGATATATCAAAAACATCGATATGTCCTCTGGCGCGTGTTATGCGTAAAGAATTAAAAAAGCACGGCATTACACATTTAAAAGTCGTCTACTCACAGGAAGAACCGTTTCACACATATATTAAAGATGAAAACAACAGCCGAAATATCCCTGGCAGCATGATTTTTGTACCTGCATCAGCGGGACTTATGATCGCTTCAGAAGTTGTTAAAGATTTATTAAATATAAAAAAATAAAAGACAACGCCGATTCAGTTGTCTTTTATTTTGCCATGTAAAAACATTTGAAAAAGAAAAATCCATTTATCATCGCTTCATATCTGATTTTCATATTTACAACACTTATGTATTTATATTGATTGTTCTTTCGTCATATATTTGATAATATCTTTTCTTGTTATAATTCCCATAAAATAATCCCGATCATCAACTACCGGTACAAAATTCTGTGCCTGTGCTTGCACAAATAACGCATCCATGGTTGATGTAATTCGCACAGGCTTATATCGATCCGGATTTAAAATTTCTCCGATCGTTTCTTTTTTTGATGGATCTCCATTCAAAAGATGCCACAAAAAATCTCCTTCACTGACAACACCCACATATTTCCCCTCTTTATCTATAACCGGTATTGCTGTATACCCACTTTCTCTTAAAGTTTCAATGCCTTCTGCAATAACATTGTTACTACACAAATAAACAACATTTGCTTTGGGTGTGAGGAAAAACGCTATATTCATATTTTTCACCTTATCTTTCTCCAGTTGTATTGCATATAATTGCTGATATTCTATCACACCCTCCGCAATCTGTCAACTGACGCTCACTTGATTTCATCCATTATTCACATTCTTCTTGGATATAAATATCGCGCATGTTGCATCGCCCAGAATGTTCATAGCTGTTCTTCCCATATCAAAAATACGATCAACGCCAGCAACAAGCGCTACGCCTTCTACCGGCAGCCCTACGCTTTCCAAAGCCACCGCAAGCATAATCATACCCGCGCCGGGTACGCCGGCGGTTCCAATTGATGCAAGCGTTGCGCTCGCTGTTATGATCAAACACTGACTTAATGTCAGATCCACACCAAAACAAGCGGCGATGAACGTTACACACACACCTTGATAAATTCCGGTTCCGTCCATATTGAGTGTCGCTCCAAGCGGTATGACGAAGTCTGCAATTTGATTTTCAGCACCTAACTTTTTACAGCATTTTAAATTTAATGACATTGCGCTAACAGAAGACGCGGTAGAAAAAGCCATTAAAACAGCTGGCAGCATATTCTTTAAAAAAACAAAAGGCCGAAGCTTTTGTTTGGCATACAGTAAAGGAATGTACACAGTAAAAGTGTGTATCACAAAAGCAACATAAGCGCATATAACAACAATTAAAAGGCTGCCAATAATTTTATAT
>CALXJH010000043.1 GCA_944388555.1 uncultured Clostridia bacterium | reverse complement strand
GTCTTTTTTTTTTTTTTTTTTAAACACCAGTGTATCGGTGCCGCTCCTCTGTATTTTGGTAAAAGTGACGCATGAATATTCATGCATCCGTATTTTGGAAAATGGAGCACCGACGGGGGTAAAATTTTACCGTATGCGGCAACCACAATCAGCTCCGGCTGCAGTCTTTCTAAAAGCGCCAAAAAAGCTTCATCTTTTAAAGTTGCAGGCTGATAAACCGGAATATGCATTTTTTCTGCCGCGATTTTTACGGGCGGCGGTAACAATTGATAGCCTCTTCCTTTTTGCTTGTCTGGCTGCGTCACAGCACCGATCACTTCCACATCCTGGCGCTGTGCCAGCATTTCAAGACCGGGAACCGCAAAATCAGGGGTTCCCATGTACAAAACAGATATTTTTTTATTCATTCTCTACTTCCTCAATCATACAATCTACAAAAAGCTTTCCATCCAGATGGTCGTTTTCATGACAGATCGCGCGCGCCGCAAGCTTGCTCACTACGCGTTCAAACGGTTTTCCGTTGCGGTCATAGGCTTTAAACTTAACCACTGCCGGGCGCTCTACGATACCTACGCGTCCCAATACACTCAAACATCCCTCTTCTCCGGTTTGTTTGCCAAGTGTTTCCACAATCTCCGGATTTATGCACTCTATCAATCCGGTTTCTTCTGTTTCGATGATGAAAAGCCTGCGCAGGATACCAACCTGCGGTCCAGCCAATCCAACGCCGTTAGCCGCTGTCATGGTTTGATACATATCGTCCAGCAAAACGTGCAGTTTTTCATCAAACACAGTAACCGGCCGGCATTTTTTTCTTAAAATTTCATCTCCGATTTTTACAATATTTCGAATTGCCATTTCTTATCCACTCCTAAAGCATGCTTTTTGCGTTAAAATCTAAAGAAACGGTACACGCCGATTTGGAATCGGCCTTTATCGTATCTCTTAAAATACGGCGAACTTCTGCGTCGGTGTGACATTTGATGATGGTTCGCCATCTGTATCTGTTTTCTATTTTGGAAATGGGCGCTGGCGTCGGACCTAAAACGGTACTGCCCACCTTATTTTGCCCAAATTCCTGAATAATTTTCTTCGTCATCGCCGTAATCTGCCGATGCACATCGTTCGGATCTTCTCCGCTTACCACAATATGCACCACATCGCAAAACGGCGGATAAAACCCCTGTTTACGTATCGCAATCTGCTTTTTATAAAAGGTTTTAAAATCCTGGTCTTTTGCGCATTGAATCACCCAATGCTCCGGTGTATAGGTCTGTATAATCGCTTTTCCTTGTTTTTCGCCTCTTCCGGCTCTGCCGCACACCTGGGTAATCAGCTGGAATGTTTTTTCAGTTGCTCTGTAATCATCTACATAAAGCATCATATCCGCTGCCAGTACGCCAACCAATGACACGTTCGGAAAATCCAGTCCCTTTGTTATCATTTGCGTGCCAACCAAAATATCAGTTTTTTGCTGTACAAACGTATTTAAAATATCCGCATGTGCGAATTTACCTTTGGTTGTATCTAAATCCATACGAATCACAGAAGCTTTTGGAAACAATTTGTGTATTTCTTCTTCTACCCGCTGCGTGCCAATCCCGAAATACCGGATACTTGTACTGCCGCACTGCGGACAAAAATGAAAATTAGGAATCGTATATCCGCAATAATGACATACCAAACTTTCAGTATGTTTGTGATAAGTAAGCGCAATATCGCACTCGGGACAAGTAGCTGCAAAGCCGCATTTGCGGCATGACACAAATGTTGAAAAACCGCGCCGGTTCATGAACAAAATGGTCTGTTCCCCATTTTTAATATTTTGCGCAATGGCGTCTTGCAGCGCAAAACTCAAAAACGACTTATTCCCCTTTTCCTGTTCAAACCGCATATCTACAATCTGCGCTTCCGGCAATTTCACTGCATTGTATCTATTTTTTATCTGTACTAAAGCATATTCACCAGTAACCGCCTTATATGCGCTTTCCATACTCGGCGTTGCCGATGCCAGCATCAAAACCGCATCTTGCTGCGCACAGCGAAATTTTGCAATCTCCCGTGCGTCATATTTAGGCGTCATGTCTGATTTATAAGAATTTTCATGTTCTTCATCTACTACAATAATGCCTAAATTCTCAAACGGTGCGAAAACCGCGGAACGTGCGCCCAAAGCCAGCTGCACCTTTCCCTGCTTGATATTCTGCCAAGCATCGTACCGCTCTCCCAGCGAAAGCCGGCTATGCAAAATTGCGATATTCTCGCCGAATCTTGCAATAAAGCGTTCGGTCATCTGCGGCGTGAGTGAAATTTCAGGAACCAAAACAATCGCCTGTCTTCCCTGCAAAAGCACCTTTTCTACACACTGCAAATACACTTCTGTTTTGCCGCTGCCCGTTATACCTCTCAGCAATAATGTTTTATGCTGTCTTTTATCCAGCAATGAAGATACATACTCCAAAATGCTTTTCTGTTCCTGTGTAAGCATCAGAGGATGTGTCTTGGCTGTTTGGGATATATGTGCTTTAGGCTTTCTTTCAATATGCAGCGGGATGTATTCTAAAATGCCCTTATGAAGCAATGCGGTTACTGTTGCTCTTGACGTGCCGGCAAATGCCGCTAAAT
>CALXJH010000042.1 GCA_944388555.1 uncultured Clostridia bacterium | reverse complement strand
AGACCGTTTCAATAAACACATCCTATCAAAAGTCCGTTTCCGGACTTTTGTTCCCTGGTTGTGTTTATTATAACATAAGTACAAGCCGTAAATCGGCTTGTTGCAAGGCCGTTTCAATAAACACATCCTATCAAAAGTCCGTTTCCGGACTTTTGTTCCCTGGTTGTGTTTATTATAACATAAATAATACTAAATTTCAACATAAAATGTCAAAAACCAAGTTTAAAGATATTTTGAAGGGTGATGTTTTGCGGATTTCCGTAAATTTGATTTGTGCGAACATCTATATAAAGAACAGATATAACCAAGAAGATAAATACAACGATGATTTTTAAAAAGATTTTCATGTGTGTGCCTGCCTTTTTATTGTATATAGGATTCCATGGCTTTTGCCAGAAGCTGAACGGAGCGTTTGACTTCTTCTATATCGTTTCCATTGCTTCCGCATTCTACAATGATGGTATTGCAAGTTGTATGTTGGTTAAAACGTTCGGTGCGTAGATTGATGGGGCGCATGATGGTAGGGCTGATTGCGTACATTTGCTGTTGTAAACCAACGGCAAACTGGAGATTTTTCTTCCAATTGGGATGCTGTAATCCGCCGGCGTCTGTGCCTACAACAAACATAAGCTGTGCAACTTTTTGGCCCTCATATTCGGTTGTTAGCTTTAGTTTTGTACCGTCTTCTTTCACAAGTCCATCTCGATGCAGATCTAAAATAATTTCAATAGACGGATATTGTTTTAGATACCATTCCGCTGTTTTTAAACTGTTGACATATGAACCATTATAATTCGGATAGTCGT
The DNA here is from genome assembly GCA_944388555.1 of uncultured Clostridia bacterium. Classification (GTDB taxonomy): domain Bacteria; phylum Bacillota; class Clostridia; order RGIG6154; family RGIG6154; genus RGIG6154. The sequence continues at coordinate 3,753 of CALXJH010000042.1, read as the reverse complement.
GTTGTGTGGTATCATGGATGACGTTAAATCCGCGTTTTGTTAAACTTTGCGCAAATACTTCTCCTATTGCAACCATATTTCTGCTGTTATCTGTTGATCGGTTGTCAGAGTCGGCAAATGCCTCTGTCGCGTGGGTGTGCAGAATCAAAATCTGCGGTTGGTCCGTTTTTTTAGCGATTGGAGTATAGTTTTCCATTAAAGCAGGTAAATCTAAAGTATAACCCGTTTCGTTTGTTACAGCGGTGTTTTCATAAGAAGGCAGTTCACCTTTCAGATAGGTAATCTGCGTTTCTTCAATTTTAGAGTTTTCTACAGCGGTATCGGCTGTGCTCTCGGGGATATTTTCAGTCGACAGGACAGGCGCGGCGGGCTCTGTGCCAAATAGCGTAGAAGCGGCAAACGCTAAGTAATTATGATACCCCATGCTTACCGGCATAGCTGCATAGTTTGTCCCTATGCACAGGCTTGTGGGAACAAGTGGAAGTATGAAAGATACTGCAAAAATAAAAATAAAAGATAAAATCAATAAGATTGGGATAGGTGTCTGGTGATTTTTTTTCATTTTTCTATAAATTCCTCCTGCTTAGTAAATTCTATGCAGGAAAAGTGGAATTATCCTATATAACTGTCAATTTCATCCAGAGAAATGCTGTGCAAAGCAATATTGATGCCGGAAGATACAATATTTACCATTTGATTTAAGATTTTATCAATGTCTTTCGGTGTAACCATCAAATTTCCAATATTTGCAGACAACGAAGATTTAATTTTATCAAAAGTTTCCTGATCGGCACGGAAAGGAGAAGCGGGCATTCTCGTCACCGCATCAAACGCAAGCGTTGCGGCGTCAACGACCATCGGAACGCCAATGGCAATGACGGGTACGCCTAAAGACTCTTGATTTAAGGTGTCACGCGTATTGCCGATTCCGGAACCAGGACTGATTCCTGTGTCGGATAATTGTATGGTTGTACTAATTCGTTCCATACTTCTGGACGCAAGAGAATCGATGGCAATAACAGCCTTTGGATGGATACGGGAAAGCAGTCCTTTTATAATCTCTGCGGTCTCAATTCCGGTAATGCCCATAACGCCTGGTGAAATACCGGAAACAGAACCTAAATCCTGCACAGCCTCAGGCGCTAATTGATGTAAATGCTTGGTAATAATCAGTTTATCCGTTACTTTGGCACCTAAGGCATCAGGCGTTATGCTCCTGTTTCCTAAACCAACCACTAAGATATCTGCATTTGGCGGTATGTTTAATGCTTTCAAAAGCTTTAAAAGCTGTTTTTTCAGTTCCAGGCTGCCTATAGTATAGAACGCGTGTCCGTACTCTTTGAATTTGGGCATTTCAATTGTAATATACGTTCCAATTTCTTTTCCAAGGGCTTTTTTGCCTTTTTCATTTAGTATATCAACAGTCGTAATGGTTAGACCTTCTTTGTCTTCGGTACGCGCGCGCACGCCTTCAATTTCGGTAACGCTGCCTGCGGTTTCATGATACATTTCTTTTGCTTCTAATGCAAGGTCTGTGCGAATCATAATAATCCTCCTAAAATAAAAAACTGTTGTTAGTTTTTACGTAACAACAGTTTTTATTCTAAAAGGTTTATTGCAGTGGTGTATTCCACACAATTACCCGGATACGTCCACCGCCGTCTAAGGTGTTGTTATAGTAGTAGTCGCAGTTTCCGGTAGACAGATCCAAATCCTCAATAGAGATCAAATTATATGTAGAAGAGCTGGTCGGATGTTTATAGACAGCCACGTTATCACCGAGCGCGTATTTGGCGCCAGTAGTTGTATACACGTAGTTATCATCTATTTTGGTCACTTTTTCTGAAAGTTGGCGTAATTTTGTAAGGGATTGGATGCTGTTATTTGTAACGGATGCCTGAACAGCATTACCGACAGACAGCTGCAGGATGACAGCCCCGTTGTAATTCATTGTTGTTCCGGCGATATTGCAGCTATAGGAACCTGAGGCAGACATGTTTCCGGTTTGTGTTTGTACCGAGGTTGCGATTCCATATAAATATCCGTCACCTGTTACATCGTTCAAAAAGAGGCGGTCGATTTTATTGTTTTCGTCAAATGTCGCACAAATGATGTCGCTTCTTCTTATTTGAATTTTATCCAGTCTTTGGGGGAAGACGGTGATGTAATCCGGCGTCATAGAAGGATCCGAATATGTCATGATGTCTAAAATTTGCACGTCGTCAGCCAATGCATAATTGGAAATTGCCATTTTATCATAGCTGAATGTTCCTTCAATATCCTTATTGTTTTGTGTTATAGAAGACAAAGTGGTATTTCCGTTTGAAATGGAAGCAATGACAACCTTGTTTACTAATAATTTATAATCGCGTTCTGTTTTTAACTCAAGCTCCGTACCATCCGCGGTAACGATTTTTGCATAATACGCAGATTCTGTATTTCCGGTTGCCGTAATAAATTCTTTTGTACCCGTTTGGATCAGGTAACCGTATTGTACAATCGTTGTGTCGCCGGTTATAACATCTGCAATACTTCCGTTTCTGCCAAGAAGAACGGTAACTGCATCTCCTAATTTACAGCTTCCGTTGGAAGAAAGCTTATTATAAGCTGTAACGCTTTCAATTTCATACGTATTTCCTGAAATTGTAACGCTGGTTGGATTCTCCTGGTTGGGTGCGGCTTTTTCGTATGTTCCGGTAACTTTGCTTGCATAATCCCAGATCAGGTTCAAATCTTTAGAGTAATATAGCACATCATAAATTTCTACATCTTCAGCATCAATGCTTTTTCCGTTTTTAATAATTGTTGCATCTGTGGGCATTTCATATTCATTCATCCAATTGGAGGAATAAACGGTATAAGGGCCTTTTAACGCATCTTTAGAATGGATCAGATAATCCATGTCCCCATCGGCGTCAAAAGCAATTTTAAGCGTATCGCCGGTTTGCAGCTGAGAAAGATAGGTGCTTAGTGTTCCGGACTGCGCGCCCGAGTAGCATGGCAATTCTTCTTCCACCTCAAGTACACTCGTCAGGCCATTGTCATAAACGATAATATCCCCATTTAAAACAGAATATACAGCATGGCTTTCAAATGTTTGGTTATCGGGGATAAAAGAAACCAAGGTATCGCCGTTTTTAATGAATGCGTCTCCTTTTCTTCCCACTAAAGAGGTGTCAAAAGCGGCGTCTAATTTATAAGTCCCGTTGGAGGTAACAATTTTATTCTTGGCAACAGAAGAATCCTGCTGTTGGGTTGCAATCAGCGTGGTATCTTCAAGGTATGTATAGTTTAAAGAGTTAATAAGCTCGTTTTGCGTGCCTTTTACTTTTGTATTCAGCGTATTATAAATTAAAAGCATAACATCTCTGCGCTGTAAATAGGATCCGGTGCTTTTATCAATATTTTCTAAAAGGTCCAAGCTTCTTGCAAGGCTAATGGGGCCGGACGGCCACACTTTCCCATAATCTGCTTCTGTATAGCCTAAAAGTTTTAGGCAAACGGTAACAGCTTCTTCCAAAAGCACGGGGTTTTGGGGACGAAAAGTGGAATCAGGATACCCGCTTAAAAGATTATTATCCACACCTAAAGTAATATACGGTGCAGACCATAAAGAATAGGGGACATCACCGAACGGAGAGGTTGTAGAGTTCTCCGGCACAGCATTTCTATAAGAAGAAGCCATAATGGCGACTTTGGTAAATTCTTCTCTTGTAACCAAATTATCAGGATAAACATTGCCATCGGTACTTC
>CALXJH010000041.1 GCA_944388555.1 uncultured Clostridia bacterium | reverse complement strand
ATATAAATATTTTAGGCTCTTTCTCTTTTAAAGGAACGACCAAAGAACCAAGGTTTGGGAATCCAACGCCGCGGATTGCGGAATGCAGTGAGGGAATGATCAATGCAGTTGGATTGCAGAATCCTGGGATAGAACGTGTAATAGACGAAGAACTTCCAAAGCTGAAAAAATGTTTTTCAAAACCGGTTGTGGCAAATATCAGCGGGTTTTCTCTGGAGGAATATGCCTACTGCTGTGAAAAGATTGATAAAGAGGAGCAGGTAGGTATTATTGAAGTGAACATCAGCTGCCCGAATGTGAAAAAAGGTGGAATGAGTTTTGGAACCTCGCCAGAAGCTGCGGCAGAAGTTACACGCACCGTAAAAGCGGTAACACGTAAGCCGGTTTTTATGAAACTTAGTCCAAATGTTACGGATATTTGTGCCATAGCCAAAGCCTGTGAGGAGGCGGGGGCAGACGGAATCAGTTTAATCAATACACTTTTGGGTATGCGTATTGATTTGAAAACAAAAAAACCAGTCATAGCCAATCGTATGGGCGGTTTTTCCGGTAAAGCAATCTTTCCGGTGGCAATTCGGATGGTAAATCAAGTCTATAATACCGTAAAAATCCCCATCATTGGTATGGGCGGTGTATCATCAGCAGAAGATGTATTAGAGATGATGCTGGCAGGCGCAACCGCTGTATCTGTGGGTGCGGCAAATCTAATTGATCCCTATATTTGCAAAAAAATAGTTGAAGAGTTACCATCATATATGTTAAAATATGATATAGAACGTTTAGAGGAAATTATCGGAGGTGCAAATGGATGAATAAAGCGGTTATAATTGCTTGTGACTTTAACACAAAACAGGATTTGATGAAGTTTTTAGATTTGTTCCCAGACGAAAAACTATATTTGAAAGTGGGTATGGAGCTGTTTTATGCCGAGGGGCCTGCCATCATTCACGAAATCAAACAAAGAGGCCATAATATTTTTTTAGACCTGAAATTGCATGATATTCCGAATACGGTGCAAAAAGCAATGTCAGTATTAAAAAATCTGCAGGTGGATATGGTGAATTTACATGCAGCAGGTTCCAAAGCCATGATGGAAGCGGCTGTACGCGGTTTGATGCGTGAAGATGGAACAAGACCAATCTTAATCGCAGTAACGCAGCTTACTTCGACTTCTGAAACAGTAATGCAGCAAGAGCTCTTGATCGATAAGCCGTTGGAAGAAGTGGTTATCGCATACGCCAAAAATGCGAAAGATGCTGGCTTAGATGGTGTGGTATGTTCGCCGCTGGAGGCAGGCAGAGTAAAGGAAAACTGTGGTGCAGATTTTCTTACTGTAACACCAGGCATTCGTTTTGCAGATGGAGAAAAGGCGGATCAAGCACGCGTTACAACACCCGCAAAAGCGAAAGAAATCGGGACAGATTATATTGTGGTGGGCAGACCAATCACCCAGGCAGCTAATCCGTTAGAGGCCTATAGAAGATGTGTAAGAGAATTTATCGGATGAGGTGGTAAAAATGAAAAAACAAATTGCAAAGTGCTTGCTTGAAATTGAAGCTGTATTTTTAAGACCAGAACAGCCCTTTACCTGGGCAAGCGGAATCAAAAGCCCTATTTACTGCGACAACCGTTTAACTTTGACGGCGCCGAAAGTACGGACAGTTATTGAAAATGCTATTGCTCAAACAGTAAAAACCAACTTTCCGGACTGTGAAGTCTTAATGGGAACCAGTACAGCAGGTATTGCGCATGCCGCTATTGCTGCGCATATTTTGGATCTTCCGATGGGATATGTACGCAGCGGCGCAAAAGATCACGGGAGAGGAAATCAGATTGAAGGAAAACTTGAAAAGGGACAAAAGGTAGTCATTATCGAAGATTTGATTTCTACCGGCGGAAGTGTAATTGAAGTTGCGGATGTGCTGCGGGAAGCAGGAGCAGAGGTTTTAGGCATTGTAAGTATTTTTACTTACGGCATGCAGAAGGGACGCACACGTTTGCAGGAAAAGAAGCTTAAAAATATCAGCTTAACAGATTTTGATACAATCTGCGCAGTTGCAGCTGAACAAGGATATATCAAGGAAGAAGCGATTGAACGATTGATGGCTTTTAGAAATAATCCATCGGATGAAAGTTGGATCCGATAATGTTTTTTTAAGGATGTGCAACTACAGAAAGGATATAGGAAATAGAAAATGCAGCATTTAATTGATATTTGTGATTTGTCTGTTGCAGAAATAGACAGGCTGATAGAAAAATCTAATGATATTATTAAACATCGGGAAAATTACAGCGAGAAGTGCAAAGGGAAAAAACTTGCCGCCTTGTTTTTTGAACCGTCAACGCGTACCAGGTTAAGTTTCGAAGCTGCAATGTTAGAACTTGGTGGAAGCGTAATTGGTTTTTCGGAAGCAAATTCCAGTTCGGCGGCAAAAGGGGAGAGCGTGAGTGATACCATTCGTACAGTAGGTTGTTACGCAGATATTATCGCTATGCGTCATCCGAAAGAAGGTGCGCCGCTGGTTGCGTCTATGAAATCGTCTGTACCCATTATTAACGCAGGCGACGGCGGACACAATCATCCAACCCAGACGCTTGCAGATTTGCTGACTATTAAACGGGAAAAGGGTCGTTTAAATGATTTAACAGTTGGTTTTTGCGGCGATTTAAAATTCGGAAGAACAGTTCATTCTTTAATAACGGCATTATCACGGCAGAATAATATCCGGTTAATTCTGATATCACCGCAAGAGTTGAAAATTCCTGAATATATGAAGCAAGAAGTTATTGAACGTTTTGGCATGCCTTATGAGGAAACAGACAGCCTGGAAAAAGCAATTCCAAATCTTGATGTTTTATACATGACGCGTGTTCAGCGTGAGCGTTTCTTTAAGGAAGCGGACTATATCCGATTAAAAGATAGCTATATACTGAACTTATCTAAATTAGCACATGCAAAAGCGGATTTGTCGATTTTGCATCCGCTGCCGAGGGTAAATGAAATTTCTGTAGAAGTAGATGATGATCCGCGTGCATGTTACTTTAAACAGGTGCTCAATGGAAAATACATCCGGATGGCTTTGATTTTAAAACTTCTGGGGGTGGAATAAAGAATGAATATTGACTCAATTAAAAATGGAATTGTTATTGATCATATTAAAGCCGGAAAAAGCATGGAGCTTTATCATTATCTGAATTTAGAAAATTTAAATTGCTCTGTTGCCATAATTAAGAATGTTGTCAGCAAAAAGATGGGACGAAAAGATATTATTAAAATTGATGAGGATATTCATTTAAATCTGGATGTTTTGGGATATGTAGATCCGGATACAACCGTAAATATTATCAAAGACGGTGTGCGGATTGAAAAAAGACATCCGGAGCTTCCTATGCAGCTTGTAAATGTAATTAAATGTAAAAATCCACGGTGCATTACAACAACCGAACAGGAAATTGCACAGATATTTAAGCTGACGGACAGAAAAAATCGGGTTTACCGCTGTATCTATTGTGAGTCCAAGGCAAAAACAAGTAAGGAATAGAGGTAAAAAAGATGAGCAGTGTTCCAGATAGTGTACGAGAAGCATTTCAAAAGGACCGGTTTGCTACGGAAAATGGTGCTGTAATTGATGAAATAGGCACAGGTTATGCCAAATGCAGTATGCAGCTTATGAACAGGCATCGCAACGGTATGGGCGCAATCATGGGTGGTGTATATTTTACTTTAGCCGATTTTGCCTTTGCTGTTGCTGCAAACTGGGAAAAAATGGGCGTTGTTTCCTTAAGTTCTAATATTACATATTTAGGAGCCGCAAAAGGAGAGCGTTTGATAGCGGAGGCAGTTTGTGTCAAGGATGGGAAAACAACAAATTATTATCGGGTTGAAGTAAAGGATGATTTAGGAAACTTAGCCGCAGTTGTTACGACAACCGGATACCGGGTTGCTTCTAAATAGTAAATTACAAAATCCAGTTTCTAAACACAAAAATAAAAAAACGTAGGACATAAACTTGTCCTGCGTTTTTTGCACATCCTAAATAAAATGGTGTAAAAAAAATAAAAACGGCAAAAGAACGCGATTTTAATCTTTAAAACGTTCATTTTGCCGTTTAAATTCTATCAAAGGAGTTAGGTTGCAAACAAAAATTACTTTAATAAACTGATGGAGTCGGTAATTGTCTTTTCTAAAGCCTCCATACCGTATTTGTCAACATCTTTCTTATTCTTTTCTTCATGCGTCAGACAACCGGCACCACCGATACAGCCGCCTACACATGCCATACCCTCAATGAAGTTATTTGGTAAAACGCCTTTAGAAGCTTTTAATAAAGCAAGTTTGCATGCCTCAATTCCATCACATGAAATGGGATTATAAGGGAAGTCTTCCAGACCGTGTTCCTTAAGTCCTTGCCGAACTGCATCTGCAAGGCCGCCGCTGCGTGCGAAAATTCTGCCAAAGTAAGATGCGTTATCCAAAACACCTTCTTCCAAAGCAGTGACGTCAATATCACGGCTTTCAATCAATGCTTGCAATTCTTCAAAAGTAATCACGCTGTCAATATACGGTCGCACTTCTTCTTTCTGGAATTCCATCTTTTTAGCAGTGCAGGGACCAATAAATACAATTTTGCAATCTGGTTCTTTTTCCTTCATGTATTTGGCAATGGTTGCAGCAGGCGACAAATTATGGGAAATATGTTCTATCAAATCTGGAAAAGATTTGTGAATATAATCCACAAATGCCGGACAGCAGGAGCTGGTTAGAAAACTGTCTGTTTCTGTAAGTTCCTTAGATTCGGCATATGCCACCATATCAGCGCCTAAAGCGGCTTCTACAACGTGATAAAATCCAAGCATGTGGATGGCGGTGATGACCTGACCTAATTTTGCATAGCTAAATTGTCCTGCAATGGAAGGTGCAACAACGGCATACACTTTGTATTTTTCGTTGTTTTGGCTTTTTTTGAGCATGTCAATTACATTGAGAATGAAAGATTTATCAGAAATTGCGCCAAACGGGCATTGGTAAACACAAGCGCCGCAGGATATACATTTATCGTTATCTATACATGCTTCCTTTGTGTCTGCCATATGAATAGCCTTGACTTTACAAGCGTTTTCACAAGGACGGATGCGGTTTATAATGGCGCTGTAAGGGCAAACCTTGGCGCAGGCACCGCAATTTACACATTTTGATTTATCAATATGTGCTTTTTGATGTTCATCAAACGTAATAGCGCCCAGTTTGCATGCGTCCTCGCAGCGGTGTGCCAAACAACCGCGGCAAGCTTCTGTAACGTCATACCCGCTGACTGGGCATTCATCGCAAGCAATATCGATGACTTCGATTACATTCGGATTGGATTTGTTTCCGCCCATGGCAATTTTTACCCGTTCAGCAATAATGGCACGTTCCTTATAAACGCAGCAGCGCATACTGGGTTCTTTACCGGGAATAATCTTTTCCGGTAGGTCGTATAAACTGTATAATAAGTTATCACGAAAAGCTTCGCGCGCAACTTCGCGTAAAACTTTATATTTTAAATGTTGTACTTTTGTATCAAACTTTCTGAGTTTTTTCAAAATAACACCGCCTTAGAAATAACTGACTTGTACGTTTTTGCCCATATCCTTCAAAAGCTTTGACAATTCATCTACCAATTGCATTTTAATATTAAAACCAATCGGCAGATTTGGATTTTGATGCGCCGGGTTTACTGCCCGGCCAACATAAAAATTAATATCTGTGGCTTCTTCTAAAAGCATTTTTGCAATTTGGGAAGCACCGTCTTTCTTCTTGCGCCACTGTGCGTATAATTTATTTTCAGCGACATGGTCTTTGGCGTATTCCAGCGTTTTATTGATGGTTAAAACACCTTCCGTCACAAGATCGACACCTTCGATTTTTGCAGTAGGAGGAACATCGGGATCAATGTAATCCACAGATGCAATCAGCTCTTTGCCCAAATATTGCGCGGTAAGAGAGGAGGTTGTTCCTCCCGATACAATATGCTTGCCCTGTTTTGCAAAGAACATAGCCATCATTTTATTTAGATCTTTTGGGTCTCTTGGCGGGCCAAACATCAAGTTTACCACAGATCTTTTGCGTACACGTACGGCTGCAATTGTTGTGTCATCACCGGGCTTTTCCTGATATAATTCATTGCAAGCGTCTAAAATATTGGAGGCAACAGTTGTAGCAGAATTATCTTTTTGATAATTTCCTACCGCAAATTCAATAATATTCTCTCTTTGCCAGCCATAGTTCAAAGTCATTCCAACGCCTGCGTAAATAGCGCCGTCACTCATAGCAATAAATACGTCATTTTCTTCCAATTTTATTTTGGATTCCATTATTTTCTTACCGGAGATAATACGTGTAACCGAGTCATATTCAATGTTTAGACCGTTGCGCAGTAAAATTACAGGCGGATTGTCATATTGAATAATTTCTGCATAATCGTTATCGGTAATTTTAATAATTGTAAAAGTGGAGTAGGCAACGTCGCGTACTTTACACACAGGCAGAGTTGCGCTAATGGTATTTACACATTCTTCAATGCTCATATTTTCAGCCATCATAGTAGAGATAATTTTTGAGGTCAGCGTGGATAAAATATTTGCTTTCACACCGCTTCCTAAACCATCAGCAAGAACTAAGATGGAAGAATTCGGTGTTTTTACAAGCTGCACCATATCCCCACAAAGTTGTTCGCCATATTTATTGATACTTTTATAACCAAATTCAACACATAAATCATTCATCATTTAAGGTCTCCTTGAGTTTTGTAAGTGCAATTTTGGTTTCTGCAGTGGTTTCACCTAATAAGGAAGCAATTTGTTGGGCAATGCGGATTTGGTTTTCAACGACTTTATCGGTGATTTCAACAGCAGCTTTGCTTTGCGATTCTTTTTTAATGCGTGCTTCTTCCTCTCCGCTAATATCTTTCATCATGATCATAATAATATGGTATTCCTTATCACAAAGAATGGTTTCTTCCACATATTTTTGATATTCAGCAAGATATTTACGGTTGTCATAAACATTTTTAGAATCATTAAAGGCGAGTATATAATCTACCGGATCTAAAATGCGAACAACCGGACTGCCGATAATATCGGTTAAATTAGGGAGATTTAGAATATTTCTGGCTGCCTTATTGATAAGCTGAATGTTTAGTTGTTCATCCAGAACAATAATACCGTTTGGTGTATTTTTAATAATGGTATCCGAGAAGCTTTCCGCTTTTTCTTTCAAGTAGGGAAGACACATGGACAAGTCAGCCTTACCATTCAAAACTGCAATGGCTTTTTCACGGCACGTGTTATAGCCGCAGCTTCCGCAGTTTAGCTCTTTTTCCGGCGTATCTTTTCCCATTTTACGGAGAACTTCTTCAATAGAGGTATTACCAGGCATAACATGCTGGACACCTTCATAAGCAAAACGCTTTGTTAGTTCGTTTTGTTCAGGCTGTGGAATCCCATAGTCATCCGGAGCGACGCCGTGGAGAACAGAGATGGTATCTACGGCTGGATTGCGATGCATTTTTTTCATCACAGGACCGGAAACACAGCTTCCGCTGCAGGCAGACATTTCAATGAAACAATTGGTTAAATTCCCAGC
>CALXJH010000040.1 GCA_944388555.1 uncultured Clostridia bacterium | reverse complement strand
GGTATCCGCCGCTTTTTTTTTTTTTTTTAATCTTTTTGAATGCGTTTGCGCGCTTGTTTACCAGGATATAAAGTGATTTTAAATTATATTTTTTTTCTTCCAGCATTTTTTTCTTTTCTTCATAATCCGGCGCCATACCTATATGATCCAGATAATCCGTATCATATCTTCTGTTGATTTCTTCCGGGTTTGGCATGCAAATCACCTCTTTTACGCGCATTTTTTTAGAGCATAAAACAAAACAGGCGGCACAAATATATCCAAACAAACCAAGCTGTGGATTTTTTTAACATATGAAATATGTGGGTCCACAGCGCGGTTTTTTTGGCGCAATGCCAAAACCAAACAAACCGGAAGCGACTCGCCGACGGTATGAACCTGCATTTACAGGCAAAAAAACTGCCGCCTGTTGTTTTATACCAACAGTATACGGCAATTTAAATGTTTTGGCAAGCATTTTTTCTAAATAATGACAAATATATATTGCATCACCGGATTTTACGCTCCGTAAAAAGCTTTATACCACTCTGCAAAGCGATCCAAGCCTTCCTGTACGGGTGTAGAGGGTTTAAATCCAAAATCACGTTCCAGCTCAGTCACATCCGCATACGTGGTCGGCACATCTCCCGGCTGCATTGGCAGAAACGTTTTTTGTGCGGTAATTTCTTTTCCGTACGCCTTAGAAAGCGCTTTTTCCAGGCAGGCAATATAATCCATCAGATTTTCCGGCTGATGGTTGCCAATGTTATAAATTTTATAACGCACCCCGTCGGCATTTGGTGCAGGCGGGCGCTGCATCACCAGCTTTACGCCTTGTACAATATCGTCTATATAAGTAAAATCGCGGCGCATATCGCCATGATTAAAGATACAGATGGGTTCTCCTTTTAATATTTTGCGGGTAAACGAAAAATATGCCATATCGGGGCGCCCCATCGGCCCATATACAGTAAAGAAGCGCAGTCCGGTAGACGGAATAGCATACAACTTACTGTAGCAATGCGCCATCAGCTCGTTCGACTTTTTAGTTGCGGCATACAGACTGACCGGATTATCCACTTTATCCTCGGTTGAAAAGGGCACTTTCTTATTGGCACCGTACACCGAACTGGAAGACGCGTAAACCAAATGCTGTACCGGATAATGCCGGCATGCTTCCAATATATTGAAAAAGCCGATGATATTTGACTCTATATACACATCCGGATTCTCGATACTATAGCGTACGCCGGCCTGTGCCGCCAAATTTACTACAATTTGAGGTTTATACGTTTCAAAGACACGCATCACTGTCTGCTTGTCCGCAAGATCAGCTTTTATAAAGGTAAACGAATCATGGCATTTTAGCATCGCAAGGCGTGCATTTTTGAGCTGCACATCATAGTAATCATTCAGATTATCCAAGCCAATAACCGCATTGCCCTCCATCAAAAGCTGTTTTGCCAGAAAAGCGCCGATAAATCCCGCGGCACCTGTAATCAGTACTGTTTTCATCTAAGACCTTCTCCTTACTCTATATCGTTATACGCGATGATTGATATATCCCTCCGTCGCGTTTTCTCTGTGTTTGATGATACACGGGTTGCCCAAAACAATTGAGTGAGAGGGAACATCACAGTTTACAAAAGCGTTGGGCGCAATCAGCACGTCATCGCCAATGGTTATATTGCCTACAATCACCGCATGAATACCAATCCACACGCAGTTTCCGATAACCGGCGTTCCTTTTCGGCTTCCGCGGTTTTCCTGCCCGATGGTCGCGCCTTTATGGATATTGACGTTTTTGCCGAGCACCGCACCGGCATTGATGGTAATGTTATAGGGATGTCCAATATAAAGGCCGCCGCCAATCTTTGCATTCCAAGGAATTTCAAGATGCGTATGCCGTCTGATGCAGCACAGCCTGAATCTGTGGTACAACTGCATAAATTTGTTTCCCTCGCTTGCTTTACGCATATGATAAAGATATTTTAAAGCAATCCCTTTTTGCGGATATCTTGCTGATATAGTGTACGCATACAGCACCTCAATCTCTGAAATATAAATCTCTGGTATACACCTTGTCCATTACATCTGCGATTTCTTCGCTGTACCGGTTCGCCAGAATCACATCGCTTATTTGCTTAAACGTATCCAAGTCACGGATCACACGGGAACGGAAAAATGTATCTTCCTTGAGCGCCGGTTCATACACAACCACTTCAATGCCTTTTGCCTTGATCCGCTTCATGACGCCCTGGATGGAACTTTGACGGAAATTATCTGAATTTGCTTTCATCGTCAGGCGGTAAACCCCCACAACCTTCGGATTTTTCGCAATAATACGATCCGCGATAAAATCTTTTCGTGTTGTATTGGCAGCCACAATGGCGGCAATAATATTGTTCGGCACGTCGTTATAATTTGCCAAAAGCTGTTTGGTATCTTTCGGCAGACAGTATCCGCCGTAACCAAACGACGGATTATTGTAATGATTGCCGATTCTCGGATCTAAGCCCACACCTTCAATAATCTGTTTGGTATCTAATCCCCGAACCTCGGCATATGTATCCAGTTCGTTAAAAAAAGCGACGCGCAGTGCAAGATAAGTATTTGCAAATAATTTTACGGCTTCCGCCTCGGTGGGTTTGGTAAATAAAACAGCAATGTTTTCTTTTTTTGCGCCTTCTTTTAGCAAACCGGCAAACTGCTCTGCTTGATCGCGCATATCTTCGGGTGCGCCCACAATGATTCTGGACGGATACAAATTATCCTGCAACGCTCTTCCTTCCCGCAAAAATTCAGGAGAAAACATAATATTTTTGCAACGGTATTTCTCACGTACACTCACTGTATATCCGACCGGAACAGTGGATTTAATCACCATGGTTGCCTGCGGATTTACACGCAGTACTGTTTCGATGACATTTTCCACAGAAGAGGTATCAAAATAATTTTTTTGCGGGTCATAATTGGTCGGTGTGGAGATGATCACAAATTCTGCGTCCGCATAAGCTGTTTCTGCGTCCGTTGTTGCCGTTAAGTCCAGTTTCTTTGTTGTTAAATACGTTTCAATCTCCCGATCGACAATCGGCGATTTTTTTTGGTTGATCATGTCTGTCTTTTCGGGGAGGATATCCACCGCATACACTTTATGGTGCTGTGCAAGCAAAACAGCAATAGACAATCCCACATACCCTGTTCCTGCAACTGCAATATTCATATGTTCAAACTCCTTCTTTTGCTTGTTTGTTCCAGTTCTTTCGGCCGTTCTGACTTACAATTTTTGCCGGCACGCCCGCCACTGCTACATTTTCCTGTTCTACTGATTTATTTACAACTGCATTTTTGTGCATTTGTGCATTTAAAAGTCTCTTTATCTACACACCCGTATAAGCAACAATATTATCCTTAACTGCCGTTATTTCACCGTTCTCCATATAAAATCGAGGAACACGTTCACCGATGGAGCAAAGGATTTCATAATGGATGGTATCATTTCGCCTTGCCAAATCGCCGGCAGAAAGCGCCTGCTCGCCGTCTGTCCCGATAACCGTTACGGTATCGCCTTCCTGCACACCTGCAACGTCGCTTACATCGATCATCAGCTGGTCCATACACACTCTGCCTACAATGGGTACCTTTTTGCCATGCAGCAGCATATAGCCTCCGTTTGTCGCATTGCTGCGCCAAAATCCGTCCGCGTAACCCACCGGTACCGTTGCAATTTTTTGCGTGTTCGGTGCAACATACGTACATCCGTAACTAATGCTGTCGCCAGCCTGCACTTCTTTAATCTGCGAAATAACCGCTTTGAGACTTAAAACCTGCTTTAAATCCGGCATATGCACCATCGCCTGTGACGGCTGCAGTCCGTATAATACAATCCCCGCACGCACCATATCCATATGAAAATCAGGATAATCAAAAATCGCAGCGCTGTTGGCACAATGTTTTATAGAGAATGAAATACCGGCGTCCTCTATACGCTGTACCGCCTGCTTAAAGTACGTATACTGTTTTTTTTTTTTTTTTTTACCGCAATCTCACTCATCCGCATTTTCAAAATGTGTGAACATTCCCTCCGGCCCAATAATTTTCATGTGGCAAACCTTTTTTTCTTTTTCTTTTTCACTTAATTCCGCCGCCCCCTTTTT
>CALXJH010000039.1 GCA_944388555.1 uncultured Clostridia bacterium | reverse complement strand
GGGGGCAGTTATTGTAATGGGGAGACGTGTATGCGGATGCACAAAAGACAAAGAATGGCAGTGCAGATAAAAAGTCTGGTGTATAATCTCGTTTCCGTATAAAAAATCGGCGTATAAAGGACAGCCGATATGTGCCATATGCACGCGGATCTGATGTGTTTTTCCTGTTTTCGGACAAACTTCCACGAGGGCTTTGCCGTTGTCATAGGTTTTTATTGTTTTATATTCAGTTATTGCAAGCGTACCGGTTTGTGAAACGCACCGCTTTATAATGCTGTCGGGAGAAAGAGAGATACTTGTTTGTATGGTCCCGCTCAAAGGGAAAGGTACGCCTTCTGTAATCGCATAATAAATTTTTTGTACGCTTTTTTCATGCCATTGTTTT
Source organism: uncultured Clostridia bacterium (assembly GCA_944388555.1). Classification (GTDB taxonomy): domain Bacteria; phylum Bacillota; class Clostridia; order RGIG6154; family RGIG6154; genus RGIG6154. The sequence continues at coordinate 15,018 of CALXJH010000039.1, read as the reverse complement.
GAAAGACATGCGGCGGCAAACTGATTTTTTGCAATCAAAACAATGCCGGAAGTGTCTTTGTCTAAACGGTTTACGGCTCGAAAAACAAAAGGTTCATTGCGGTAATAATACATTATGCCGCCGGCCAGTGTACCGCTTTTGAAATTGCGTGTTGGGTGAACCGGAAGCCCGCGGGGTTTGTTTACGGCCAGCAAAAAGGCATCTTCATACAGTACATCGATCGGGATATTTTCCGGAAGCAGATTTTTAGAGTGCTCATTTTCGGGCAGAGATACTTTCAGCAAACAGCCGGGAGCAAGAAAAGCGTTTGTAAAAACCGGTGTACCGTTTGCGGTAATTCCGTTTTGCTTTTTGAGTTTTGTAATGATCCGACGGGATAAGTGCAATTCTTTTTTTAAAATATCTCCGACAGAGTATGCGCTTGTTTTTTCAGTAATCGTATAAATGATTTCCATAAATTAAATTCACCGTTAAATAAAGAATGATCCGCACAAGCGGAAAATGTTTCTATACCTAGTATAGCATAGAAGGCAGAATCATACAACACTTTTGTATCGAAGATAGCAAATGTAAAAATAAGTTGACAAATATCAAAATATGTGGTATAATTATTTAAATAATCAGAGCGGAGGAGAAAGTATGCACACACGTTTTGCAGAGAATGTAAATACGGTTTGTACAGATGCTTTTGCGGATGCATCTTATTTTTCCTGCGCACAAAAAGTATATAACAACAGCGTAATTACAAGTGTTGCAGCCATTGCAGCGCTTGTTTTTTTATGCGTAATTTTAGTCTGCCTGATTAGCTTGCGGAACGTCCTTATTCCGCTTAGCATTTTATTTATTATATGCAAAGAAATACTTACGTCAAAAAAGGCAACCGGATGAAACATCAGATGGAATTGAAACGGTTCTGCTTTTTTGGCGGAACCGTTTTTTATAAATTGTTTTCAGCAAAAAGTGAAGGCAAAGAGTTTTTAAGCAAGTAAGGAGAGAGAATTATGAAACTTACAGGCGCACAAATTATTGTGGAGACGCTGTTAGAACAGGGGTGCTGCACAACCTTTGGTTATCCGGGCGGTGCTGTTTTAGACATTTTCGACGCTCTGTACGAAAGCCGCGATCGCATCACCAATATACGAACGGCGCACGAACAAGGCGCGGCACACGCTGCGGACGGATATGCACGGGCAACGGGTAAGGTGGGCGTAGTGATTGCAACTTCTGGTCCGGGGGCAACCAATCTTGTAACCGGCATTGCGACTGCATACTTAGATTCTGTTCCGATGGTTGCCATAACCGGCAATGTTGCAAGCGGATTGATTGGAAGAGATAGTTTTCAGGAAGTGAATATCACGGGGATTACCATGCCGGTTACCAAGCATAATTATTTTATATCCAAAACCGAAAAATTGGCGGACACCATCCGCGAAGCGTTTACAATTGCAAAATCCGGCAGACCCGGCCCTGTGCTGATTGATATTCCGAAAGATGTGCTGACGCAGAAAGTGGAGTTTACACCGAAACCGCCTGCACCGTTTTTCCCGATTCCCAAAGTAAAGGAAGAGGATCTGGATCAGTTGGCAAAAAAAATTGCAGCTTGCCGGAAACCGTATATTTATTGCGGCGGCGGTGTTATTGCCTCCGAATGCAGCAGCGAAATTATAACGCTTGCTGAAAAAATAGACGGCTATATCGGAAGTTCAATGATGGGATTATCTGCAATACCCGATACGCATCCGAGATACCTTGGTATGCAGGGAATGCATGGACGCTATAGCTCTTCTATGGCACTTGATGAATGTGATTTACTTTTGGTAATCGGCGGGAGGTTCAGCGACCGATCGACCGGAAACAAGAGCAAATATGCGCAGCACGCCGAAATTGTGCATTTGGATATTGATCAGGCAGAAATCAATAAAAATATTCCTGTATCGCTGGGAATTGTGGGGGATATCAAAGACGCACTCAAACGGCTGATTTCAAAAGTGAAGGCGGCCGAACATGCGCAGTGGAGCAGCCGGATTTCTGCGTTGAGAGAAGAAGAGAAAAAACAGCAGCAGGTGCTTTCTTGGAAAAGCGAGCTTACACCTTACAAATTGATAGAAGCGGTGCGGGAAAAAACCGAAGATGATATGCCGGTTGCTACCGATGTAGGACAACATCAGTTGTGGACAGCGCAGCATTATGCTTTTGCAAAACCGCGCACCTTTATTACAAGCGGCGGACTGGGTACAATGGGATTTGGCTTAGGCGCGGCAATCGGTGCGTCGATAGGAACAGGGAAGAAAAGCGTTTTGTTTACAGGAGATGGCAGCTTTGGTATGAACTTAAATGAGCTCGCGACTGTTGCGGAGTACCAAATTCCCGTTGCTATCGTGATTATGAACAATGGGGTGCTTGGAAATGTACGACAGTGGCAGACAATGTTCTATCATAAGCATTACAGCAATACCAATCTGACGCAGAAAGTAGATTTTATACAGCTCGCGGGTGCGTTCGGACTGCCCGGTTATAAAATTTGTGCACTTTCTGAGTTAAAGCCAACAATTAAAAAGGCGTTTGAACAAGACGGACCGGTTGTGATCGATTGCCGTATTGATAAAGACGAATTTGTACTGCCTATGATTCCACCGGGCGGCAGTATGGAAAATATTTTGGTTCAGTATATGGATCCGACTGTATAATGATGATGTATGCTGTACATTTTTTTAGAACAGAAAGGGTGAAAAGACATGGTTACGTTAGATAAAATCTATCATGCAAGTTATGTTTTAAAAGATATATTAAGAGAAACCGAGTTGATTTATGCACCTAAGATGCATCCGGGATGTCAACTGTATTTAAAACCTGAAAATCTTCAAATTACAGGCTCTTTTAAAGTGCGGGGTGCCTATTATAAAATTTCACAGCTGAGTGCAGAAGAAAAGAGCAAAGGCGTGATTGCCTGCTCTGCCGGAAATCATGCGCAGGGAGTTGCACTGGCTGCTGCTAAAAATCATATTCCGTCTTTGATTTGTCTGCCGGACGGTGCACCTATCTCAAAAGTAGAAGCGACCAAAAGCTATGGGGCAGAAATTTGTCTGGTCAATGGCGTTTACGACGATGCGTATGCCAAGGCACTTGAGCTGAAAGAAGAAAAAGGATATACATTTATTCATCCCTTCGATGATGAGGCGGTTATAGAGGGACAAGGAACGATTGGTCTTGAAATTTTAAACCAGCTTCCGGATGCAGATGCCGTTATCGTTCCGGTCGGAGGCGGCGGTCTTATCAGCGGCGTTGCGTTTGCGGTCAAAGCTTTAAATCCTAAGGTGAAAGTATACGGCGTGCAAGCGGCAGGCGCGCCCAGTATGCAGGTATCTTTGCAAAAAGCAAAAGTGCAGCATTTAGCACAAGTGTCTACTATAGCGGACGGTATTGCCGTAAAAGAACCGGGCGTACATACCTTTGATCTTTGTTCCAAGTATGTAGACGAAATTGTAACTGTTACGGATGATGAAATTTCTGCGGCAATTCTATGCCTGATGGAACAGCAGAAGTTGATTGCAGAAGGCGCAGGCGCTGTAGCAGTTGCTGCGGCAATGTTCAATAAAGTACCTGTCAAAGGCAAAAAAGTGGTGTGTCTGGTTTCGGGCGGCAATATTGATGTGACTATTTTATCCCGCGTCATCAAAAGAGGCTTGTTGATGTCGGGCAGAACCTGTTCTCTAAAAATTGAACTGATTGACAAGCCGGGACAGCTGATGGACGTTTCCAGAATTATTGCGCAGCTGGGCGGCAATGTAATATCTGTACACCACGAGCGTGCCAATGAGGGTTCGGATGTGAATGGCTGCTACTTAAGACTTGTTTTAGAGACAAGAAATTATGCGCATATTAACGAGATTGAAAAAGCACTTACAGATCATGGCTTTAAGATATCCGACCGCAATTAGAAGAAATAAAAAAGCATTGTATACCAAACTTGGTATACAATGCTTTATTTTTTGTGATTAAGCATGTGCAGTTTTCTGCACCGTATCTTCTTCAGTGGGTTGCTGTACGCAGACTTCAATTTCTAAAACCCTTCTGGAGTCGGTAACCGTCACAGTTACCAAAAGGTTTTCATACTCAAAATGATCGCCTTCGTTTGGAATTTTTCCAAGCTGCTCCATCACCCATCCGTTTATAGATGTGGCGCTTTCTGATTCTGTCTGAATGTTGAAAAAGCGGTAAAAGGATTCTAAGTCCGAATTACAAACGACTTTGTATGTATCATCTGAAAGTTTGGTGAAAGGTTCGATCACTTCATCGTGTTCATCCCAAATTTCGCCAACCAGTTCTTCTAAAATATCTTCCATGCTCACAATACCAAATGTACCGCCATAGTCATCGCTTACAACCGCAATATGCGACTTGTTTTTTTGCAGCAACCGTAAAAGATCGCTGATTTTAATGGATTTAGGCACAAAAGTGGGTTGTGACATAATTTCTTGGATTGGTTTGTCAGTAATACCGTTTTCGGTATAAAAATCTTTCAGGTGAATCACACCTACAATATTATCAATATTTTCCTCATAAACTAAAATACGTGAAAATCTTGATTCAGTAAATTTTTGCGCAACTTGTTCTTTAGTCGCATCTACAGGAACCGCTTCAATATCAATACGCGGCGTTAAAATGTTTTCTGCTTCAGTGTCTGTAAATTCAAGCGCACTGCGCAGAAGCTCACCTTCTTCCGCATCAATTCCACCTTCCTGCGCAACTTCATCAAACAGCACTAACAGTTCATCCGAAGTCATTTTATGCTCGCCGCTGATTTTAAAAATTTTCGCCAATAATTTTTTCCACTGAGAGAAAATATAATTAAGGGGCGTAAAAATAACAGTAAATATTTTTAATAAAGGTGCAGAAAACATGGAAAAAGAATCCGGAGATTCTTTTGCAAGACTTTTCGGTGAAATCTCACCAAATATCAAAACCAATACAGTCATAACGGCGGTTGACAAAGTAACGCCTACATCTCCATAGTATTTCACAAAAATAACAGTTGCCAAAGAAGCAGCCGCGATATTTACTATATTGTTTCCAATCAGCAAAGTAGAAAGTACTGCATCATAGTTATTGGCAAGTTCTAAGGTAAGCGCTGCGCGCCGATTGCCATTTGCCGCAAGATTTTTTATTCTGATTTTGCTGAGGGATGAAAATGCTGTTTCTGTGGCAGAAAAATATGCCGAAAAACCTATTAAAATAACCAAAGCGATTGATAAAGCCAATGATTCACTATCCATTATATAATCCTCCATTTTAATATATAAAAGTATACAACATAATTTTTAAGAAGGATCACATAATGCGCTTTTTGCAGAACAAAACAGGATGTCTGAAATACATAGCAAAAACATGCAAAACAGAGCTGCAGTTTGTTAAGTGCGTGTCACCGGTACTACCGTCACTATCCATAGGATAAAACCATTCCTTTCTCTTTTTTATTTTTAGAACAAACAGAAAGCTGCTTGTGTGCCGGCGGTATAATATACACAACCGGAAGTAAAACCGTTAGGTTTTTAAATTTATATAAATTTATTATAGCATACAATAAATCTGTTGTCAACAACACGTTTAAACAAACAAGAGCACCAATTTTCTTAAATTTGCATATGAATATTTCCGCATCGGAATTGTCTGGGAGATATGCCGTAAAATTTTTTAAACAGGCGTGTAAAATAATAAGGTGAGTGATATCCGCAGCAATCCGAAATCTCACCTATGTGCATATCACTATTTGAAAGCAACATACAGGCGAAAGAAAGCCGTGTTTGATTTACATAGTCGGAAGGTCGAAGCTGTAGATTTTTCTTAAAAAGGCGTGCAATATACGACTGTGAAAGTCCGCTGTGTGCAGAAAGGCTTGAAAGGGACAGATTTTCCTTTAGATGCATATGTATGAAGGCGAGTATTTTATAAAGTTGCTTGTCAGTTACCGTGCTTTTTTGATATATACGGCACAATTGAATTAAAAATTCCCTAAGATAACAGTCCAGCAAAAATTTTTCGGAATAATTTCTCCATATGTTACAAGCCGATGCGCGCTTTAAAACATCTTTGATATTCAAAACACCTATGCAGGAAATATGGTCGGGAAGTTCAATAATAGGTTCGTTTTCTTCCGTATAACAGTAGGCGTACTCGCCGTCAGGCAAGTTTGTATTACGGAGAACTTGGATATTGCTTGTTTGATTTGCGGTTTGCAGAGTTTGTGCAGTGAAATGAAAAAAATAATAAGCGCAGCCTTCTGGATTTACCGGCCGATAGCGGGTATTTGGGGGAATAAACAAGCAATCTTCCGGAACGGCTTTGTAAACATGGTCTCCAATCTCCATGTGAAGCAATCCTTCGGTTACATAGAGAATTGACGAGTAAGACAACGTCCTGCCATGATGCCACTGCCCGTGTTTTTGCCGCACAAATCCGAACATTTGTGTTTTGATGGGAAAATCGAGATTAATATACATACAAATCACCTCTGCGTTTTGTTAAAATTATTCTATCATACATAAAAGAGAAGTTCAATATAGTGCAAAAAATAAATTTTATGTGCATTTACTTACAGTATGCAGAAGGCTATAATAAAAGCAAAAGAGATAAAAAGGAGGAGCAAAAATGTTTGATATTCGTGATTTTGGTGCGGTGGGAGATGGGAAAACGTTAAATACAAAATATATACAGAAGGCAATAGAGGCTTGCTTTGAAGCCGGCGGCGGACGTGTGCTGGTAGCCGGCGGCAAATATATGACTGGTTCAATACGTTTAAAAAGCAATGTAGAACTGCATATTGCCGCAGACGGCGTTTTGCTTGGATCGCCTAACTGTTCAGATTATCCCGAGTGGGAAAATCTTGTGCATATAACCAAAGAATTATTGCCTCGAAATCGTTCTGCCTGTATGATTTTTGCAGAAGAATGTGAAAATATATCTCTAACGGGAATTGGAACGATTGACTGCAACGGCAAGTCTTTTGTAGAGCCGGAAGAGGATGAAAACAGTTGTTGTTATTTCCGGCGTATAGATGCTCCTACACCTCCTCGGGTAGTATTTTTTACCGGATGCAGAAATGTAACGGTAGAAAATGTGACTATGGTCAACCAGCCTCCAGGATGGTCATACTGGATCCATGATTGCGATTATGTTACGTTTGACAGAGTTAAAATTATTGCCGCGTTGGAATACCCCAATAATGACGGTATACATATTAATTCAAGCCGCAATGTAACGATTTCCAACAGCAATATCAGCTGCGGGGACGATTGTATTATTGTGCGCGCCAATAATTCCTCACTTGCGGAAAATAAAGTTTGTGAAAAAGTTACGGTAACAAACTGTAATTTAACAAGCTGGTCCGGGGGAATACGTGTTGGATGGATTAAAGACGGTACAATTCGAAACTGTACCTTTTCCAATTTAGTGATGACAGATACGTCGGTCGGAATAAGTATTCTTTTGCCGGGAAGAGGTGCAGAGCGGGTTCCGGATGAGGGAAGAGAAAAAACAAGGATTGAAAATCTAAGTTTTAGCAATATCGTTATGGATAGCTGTAATTCCAATGCAATTTTGGTTCATATACATGATAACCCAGCGGCTGCGGTGGAAGCTGTACGCAATCTGTATTTTTCGGATATTCATGCTACAAGCTGCGAGCTTCCGTATTTATGCGGAAGAGCGGATTGTCTGCTGGAAAATATTTATTTTAATAATTGTACTTTTGAACGAACGGGAAGCTGCGATCCAAGACACGGTTATTTTGGTATTTGGGACCGTCGTACGACAGATACAATTGGGGATTTATATATAAACTATTCGAAAAATGTGGTGCTGAACAATACCGCAATTACAATTAAGAGTCCTTTTGCCTGGAAAAAAACAAAGTAAAGAAAAAACCGCCGTCTTTTAAAGCGGCGGTTTTATGCGGCATGGGAAATTTATAAAAGAAAAATAAAACGAAAGGGCGTACACTTTCGCTGCTGGAGAGGAGCGGCAAACCTATTGCAAAATAGGTTTATAGTTGTGAAGAGATATCTAAGGGCTGTGTTTTGGTAACGTGGTTGCATAAAGGATTATTGAGAATGGACGCTATTGTTATACTTTCATAGCCATATTTGGCACGGATTTGATCCATAGCGGTTTGTAATGCGCGATTTTGTTCTGCTTTGGCACTGCCAAAGAAAGTGTATTGCATGATGGCGTCAATCTCAATATTGCATAAACGCACAGAAAGTGCACGTAAAGGCTGATTTGCCCACATTTCTTCGATGGCCTGTTTGACCAGTGCAAAAATGCTTTTGAAATCATCTAAGGGTGTATCTCCTTTACAGCGGTGGGAAAAAGAGATAAAATCGGTGCGTTTAAGCGATACCTCTACCGACTGACAGGTTAGCTTCTGGCTGCGCAGACTGTGTACTGCTTTTTGGGTAAGCGCCATTGCTACCCGCAGGATTTCGGATAATGTGGTTACGTCTTGCGGTGTTGTTATGCCGCATCCAATAGATTTTGGAACTTCAATAGGTTTAAAATCATCGGTAGATATACCGTTGGCATATTGATACAGCTGCAGCCCGAAAGTTTTAAAATGATACCGCAGGATGGATAAGTCGGTTTTAGACAGCTGTCCTATGGTGTATATGCCTAATTTTTTTAACCGCGCGCAAGTGCTTTTTCCCACCATAAACATGCGGTCGATCGGCAAAGGCCAATATTTCTGCGCAAGTTCGCTTGGGTAGAGCGTATGGATTTTGTTGGGCTTTTCAAAGTCAGACGCGGTTTTGGCCAGTAAATTATTAGTTGAAATACCGATATTTACTGTAAACCCAAGTTCCTTGTAGATGGTATCCCGGATACGTTCGGCTCCTTTCATAGGGGATCCCCAGAAGCGCTCAAGACCAGTATAGTTTAAAAACAATTCATCAATAGAAAATTTCATAAGATCAGGAGAAAAACGGTTACAAAGCGCATACATTTGTTTTGAGTATTTTTCATAAATATGAAAATCGGGCGGTTCAATATGTAAATTCGGGCATTTTCGTAATGCCAGATACAAAGGTTCACCGGTACGTACGCCGCATGCTTTGGCAGGCAGAGACGCGGCAAGGACAATGCCCTTTCTGGAATGGACTTGACCACCGACCGCCGATGGGATTAAGCGCAGATCCAGATCCGGATTCTGTTTGCGCTTTTCAACAGCAGACCACGAAAGAAATGCGGAGTTTGCGTCAATGTGGAAAATGGTCTTTGGCATGGCTTGCTGTTCTCTCCTTTCAAATAGAATAAATGTGTGCTGCTGCAATGCATATTTTACAAATAAACGCGTTTTGTTTATAAAAGTCAATGCGATGTCTGTATAACAATTTAGGTACGCAATGTTTGCATATCCATTAAATTTATTATACGCGAAGTTTTTTATTTTGTCTATAAAATTGTTAAAATATAGTTGCAGATGGTTAAAACTTGTGGTACAATATTCTTAAATCAAGTAGATTGAGGTGGAGTGTGTTTAATCAGATAAAAACAGATATTCAGGCGATTTTAGAACGCGATCCGGCGGCGCGGAACTTTTGGGAGGTTCTTTTTCTGTATCCGGGGTTTAAAGCGCTCCTTAGGCATCGCGTTGCGCATAAATTATACAACAAAGGGCATTATTTTCTGGCAGACAAAATTTCAAAAAAAACACGCAGAAAATATGGAATTGAAATTCATCCTGCTGCGACAATCGGATCCGGTGTATTTATTGACCATGGTATGGGCGTTGTGATCGGTGAAACGGCAGTCGTTGGAGATAATTGTACCATTTATCAGGGCGTAACCTTGGGCGGAACAGGAAAACATAAAGGAAAAAGGCATCCTACGATTGGCAATAATGTTTTAATTGGCTGTGGTGCAAAAGTGTTAGGCCCTTTTTCTGTTGGCGATAATTCCAAAATTGCAGCAAATGCGGTTGTGCTGCAGGAAGTGCCGCCGAATTGTACATGCGTGGGAATTCCTGCGCGGATTGTGCGCTGTAATAATGAACGTGTGGCAATCAATAATTTTGATCATATTCATATGCCGGATCCTGTATCGCAGGAGCTCTGCCGCCTGACAATCAGAATCGAGCAGCTGGAAAAACAGTTGAAGGAGAGAAAAAATGAAGATATTTAATACATTATCCAGAACCAAAGAAGATTTTGTACCTATAGAACCCGGTAAGGTGCGCATGTACGTATGCGGACCGACCGTCTATAATTATATTCATATCGGCAACGCCCGTCCCATGATCGTGTTTGATACGGTGCGTCGCTATTTTGAGTATAAAGGGTATAAAGTCAACTACGTTTCAAATTTCACAGATGTTGACGATAAAATTATTAAAAAGGCAATCGAGGAAAATACCACGGTCGATGTCATTACCACACGCTATATCAACGAATGTAAAAAAGATATGCAGGATATGAACGTTAAAGAAGCGACCACACATCCAAAGGCAACCGAAGAAATTGACGGCATGATTGAAATGATTGAGCAGCTGATTGAAAAAGGCTATGCCTATAATGCGGATGGTACGGTTTATTTCCGCACCAGAGCGTTTTCGGATTATGGAAAACTATCAAAGAAGAATATAGATGAGCTGCAAGCCGGACACCGCGAAATTCAGGTTACAGGGGAGCAGGGAAAAGAAGACTATTTTGATTTTGTTTTATGGAAACCTAAAAAGGAAGGGGAACCGTATTGGCCTTCCCCCTGGAGCGACGGAAGACCAGGCTGGCATATCGAATGCTCGGTCATGGCAAAGAAATATCTTGGAGATGAAATTGATATTCACGCCGGCGGAGAGGATTTGATTTTTCCGCATCACGAAAATGAAATTGCACAGAGTGAGGCGGCAAATGGCACAACATTTGCAAAATACTGGATGCACAACGGATTTTTGAATATCAATCATGTGAAAATGAGTAAATCATTGGGCAACTTTTTTACTGTGCGCGAGATTTCTGAAAAATATGATCTGCAGGTTTTGCGCTTTTTCATGCTGAGTGCACATTACAGAAGTCCGCTCAATTTCAGTCAGGAGCTGATGGAGGCGTCTAAGAACGGACTGGAAAGAATTTGCAATGCAGTGACGCGCCTGAAAGATTTAAAGGGAACACAGGAACAAAAAATGGAAATGCCGCAGGTGCAGGCGCTGATTGATAAATTTGAGGCGGCAATGGAGGACGATTTTAATACCGCAGATGCCATTTCCGCAATTTTCGAATTGGTAAAATACGCTAATATACATCTGAATGCAGACTCGCCTGAAGCGGATATTGCCTATACCCTGCAAACCATACAAACGCTGTGTGATGTATTAGGCATTATAACAGATCAAAAGACCGAAATACTCGACCAGGAAATAGAAACACTGATTGAGGAACGCCAGCAGGCAAGAAAAGATAAAAACTTTGCACGCGCAGACGAAATACGCGATATTCTGACGCAGAAAGGGATTATTCTCGAGGATACAAAAGAGGGTGTGAAATGGAAGAGGGCTTGATACAGGATTTAAGCGGTGAAATTGAAGAAAACAGCAACATGTATTCGCCCCTTACACTTGCGTTTATCGGAGACGGCGTTTATGAACTTTTTATCCGTACCCAGATTATAAAACACACCAACGCTCCGGCAAACCAATTGCATCGCCGGTGTGTGAAGTATGTACGCGCACAGGGACAGTGCGAAGCGCTCGACCGCATACAGCCGTTGCTGACAGAAGAAGAAATTTCTGCTTTTAAACGCGGCAGGAATGCCAAAGTCAACACCAAGGCAAAACACGCCGGACTTGCAGAATATAAAAAAGCCACCGGATTTGAGGCGCTGTTGGGTTTTTTATATGTTTCCGGTCAAATCGAACGGTTGGAGTTTCTAATGCGCAAGGCAGTGGAATTGGATGCATAATTTGTTCTGAAATTTCCAAAACTATTGGAAAAAAGAACAAAGGAAGCGTTAATGATGAGAAAGTGGATAGCAGTTGTATTGGGAACAGCTTTGATGGCTTATGCGCTAAATGCCTTTTTGATTCCCGCTAAAATTGCGGTCGGGGGTGTTAGCGGTATAGCTTCTATTTTAGAGAATGTGTGGAATATCAAGGCGTCGGTTACCGTGCTTTTGTTTAATATTCCGCTTTTGGTTTCTGCCTATATATGGGGAAGCAGAAAACTGTTTTTAAATTCTTTGGCGGGTTCGCTTTCTCTTTCGTTGTTTTTAGAATTGTTTTCTGTTTTTCCTCCGCTTATGGAAGAAACAATGCTTTGTGCCATTGCCGGCGGACTTTTGCTTGGTTTAGGTATGGGGATTGTTTTCCGGGAAGATGCTACAACCGGAGGAACCGATATACTGGCGGTTTTGCTCCAGAAAGCAAAACCGTATATGCCCATCAGCACGCTGATTTTAATTGCGGATGGTGCGGTTATTATTTCTTCCGGCATCATTTTTAAAAGCTTTGATGCCATGATTTATGCCTGTATTGCACTTTTCATTTCTTCTAAACTGATTGATGCCATTGTGGTCGGATTGGATTACGCAAAAGAGGTTACGATTATCAGTCATTATGCGCCTGACATTTCAAGAGACATCATTCATACGCTGCGCCGCGGTGTGACGGGTGTAAAATGCGTGGGGCTATATTCCGGAAGAGACAATATGATGTTGGTAAGCATTGTAAAAAAGAATCAGATTGTTAAAATAAAAAATATCGTGCAAAAACATGATCCAAATGCTTTTGTGATTGTGTCGGAAGTCAAGGAAGTTATTGGAGAAGGTTTCAAAGAATAAAACATAAAGGAGATTGGTTATGGACAATCAAGAGAAAAACAAGTTAGAGTGCCTTGCATATCGAATTCGCAGAAATGCCATTACAGCTGTGTATAGTGCAGGTTCGGGGCATCCGGGCGGATCACTGTCCATTGCAGATATTCTTTCGGTGCTGTATTTTAAGGAAATGCGGATTGATCCTAAACGGCCGGATTGGCAGGATCGCGACCGGTTTGTGCTTTCTAAAGGACATTGTGCGCCTGCGCTGTATGGTGCTTTAGCAGAGCGGGGATACATACCGGTTGAAGATTTGAAAACACTCCGGAAAACAACCAGTTATCTGGAAGGCCATCCGGATAAAAAGAAAATTCCGGGTATAGATATGTCCTCCGGTTCATTGGGGCAGGGAATCAGTGCTGCGTGCGGCATGGCACTTGCCGGAAAGTTAGACCAAAAAGATTACAGAGTGTATACCATACTCGGAGACGGCGAAATACAAGAAGGACAAGTGTGGGAAGCCGCTATGTTTGCGGCACACTATAAATTGGACAATCTGGTCGGCTTTGTAGACTATAATTCTTTGCAAATAGACGGACCCATACAGGAGGTTATGTCTCCCGAACCGATTGCCGATAAGTTCAGGGCATTCAGATGGCATGTTATTGAAATTAGTGCACATGATATAGAACAAATTGACGCAGCCCTTAAAGAGGCAAGAAATACCAAAGGAAAACCAACCATGATCATTGCCAAAAGTATAAAAGGTAAAGGCGTTTCCTTTATGGAAAACAATGTGTCCTGGCATGGTGCTGCACCCAATCAGGAACAGTATGAAATTGCCATGAAAGAACTGAATGAAAAATTAGCAGAATTGGAGGGCAAATGCAATGGGTGAGAAAATTGCAACCAGAGAGGCCTATGGCAAGGCATTAGCAGAGTTTTCGAATCAATATGATATCGTGGTGATGGACGCCGACTTAGCGGCCGCAACAAAAACCGGAATTTTTAAAAAAGCGTGTCCCGACCGTTTTTTCGACTGTGGAATTGCTGAATCCAATATGATGTCGGTAGCAGCCGGCATGGCATCCTGTGGCAAAACAGTTTTTGCAAGTTCTTTTGCTATGTTTGCGGCAGGCAGAGCGTTTGAACAGGTGCGCAACAGTATTTGTTATCCCAATCTCAATGTGAAAATCGGCGCAACGCACGGCGGCATTTCGGTAGGCGAAGACGGCGCAACGCATCAATGTTTGGAAGACATTGGCATTATGCGCACCATTCCCAATATGGTTGTGATCAATCCGGCAGACGCGGTAGAGGCAAGAGCGGCTGTAGAAGCTGCAATACTTCACAAAGGACCGGTTTACCTCAGATTCTGCCGTCTGGCAACCGAAGTGTTGTATGATTCTTCTGATTTTCAGTTTGAAATCGGCAAAGGCGTTTTGCTAAAGCAGGGCAAAGACGTTACTGTTATAGCAAACGGTGTTATGGTAGAAAAGGCACTTGAAGCAGCTGAGTTGTTAAAAGCAGATGGAATCGATGCCAGTGTGATCGATATGCATACCGTAAAGCCCATTGACCGCGAATTGGTGATACAAGCCGCCGCGGAAACGGGTGCAATTGTAACTGCTGAAGAACATAATATTTACGGCGGATTAGGCAGTGCGGTTGCGGAAGTGGTTTGTGAACATATACCTGTGCCGGTACTTAGAGTAGGCACGCGGGATGTGTTCGGAAAATCGGGCAAACCGGCTGAATTGTTTGAAATGTTTGGCTTAACGCCACAAAATATTGCTGTTAAGGCTAAAGAAGCGATTTCGCTTAAAAAGTCTTGATATAAAACTAAAAAGAATAAGGGGAAATGTAAAATGAAACAAAACAGATTGATTGGTGATATGCCAAAAATAGGCATTCGTCCTACCATTGACGGAAGAAGAGGTCCGCTTAAAGTGCGGGAATCTTTAGAAGAGCAAACCATGAACATGGCAAAGAACGCCGCTAAACTTATATCCGAAAATTTAAGATACATAAATGGCGAGCCGGTGCAAGTTGTGATTGCAGATACAACCATCGGACGTGTGGCAGAAGCGGCAGCTTGTGCAGAGAAGTTTAAAAAAGAAGGCGTCGCTGTGACGCTTACTGTAACACCTTGCTGGTGCTATGGCGCGGAAACCATGGACATGGATCCGAATACAATCAAAGGCGTTTGGGGATTTAATG